>CAYYNS010000239.1:0-3573 GCA_964473085.1 uncultured candidatus Brocadiaceae bacterium | reverse complement strand
GCGCTCGTCCACGAAGAACTTCGCCAGGTTCAGGTAGCGCTTGCGGCCTGTGGCGCGATGAAGCTTCACCAGGGCGAGCTCGATCTCGGGGTGGCCGTCGTAGCCGTGCCGCTTGCCCTCCTCAGGGCCGAAGTTAGCGTCCAGCAGGTCCGCGCAGCGGCACATGGCATCCAGGAACTCGCGCCTGCCTGTCGCCTCATAGTATGCGATGGCGCCCTCTATGGCGTGTCCGACGTCATAGAGCTCGTGCAGGTCGCGCAGGTTTGTCCACCGCTTGTCGGGCGCAATGGGATTCGCGTAGAGGTAGCCATCCGGTTTCTGCCCCCTCAGCACGTTCTGGACGGCGTCATGCGCCAGCTCGCTCAGCGCCGGGTCTTGCTGAGTGCCCAAGACATAGGAGGCAGCCTCGATCCATTTCCCCACATCGCCGATCCAGACGCGCCACGGGCGAGGCGGCTTGTTCGGGTCCCACTGCCACTGGTAGGCAGTGAGCGCACCAGTTTCCCTGTTGCGCTCATATTGAAGAGGGAGCGTGACCGTCCGGTTGGTCTCCATGCGGGGCTTCCAGAACCGGTCGGCGATCTGCACCTTCCTGGACGCCACCGGCGCCAGCCTCCGTTGAGGCATGTGCTTTGCTGCCATCCTGGACCTCCATTCAGGCTTGAGATTGGGCGCGCGGCTGCCGCCTCATGGGTTGATCATCACCTTGTTCCGGTCTGGTTTGCCCATCACCTCGACGGCCTCGTGGATGCGGGCCAGCGGGAACCGATGTGAGATCACCTTCTCCACGTCCACCAGGCCCCTCTCCATCAGGCGGACGGCCTTCGACATGGCAAGGGGCGTGGTGCCGAAGCTTGCATCCATGCGGCCTTCCAGGAAGTGGGTCACGCCGCCATCCAGCTCAAACTTTTCGTGCGTGGTGATGCCGAAGACATTCCAGCGCGTCCCCCGCCGGCGCAGGTCCACCATGAGCTTTACGGCTTCGATGGGGCCCGCTGCCTCAACGACCAGGTCGGGGCCGTCCGGAATGATCTCGTAGACGCGCTCTGTGGCCTGTCCGTCCGACGGATCAACCGCGTGCGTGGCGCCGAGCCTGAGGGCTTGCTCTCGAGCATAGCGGCTGGGGTCAACTGCAATCAGCCTGCCGGCACCGGCGGCCCGCGCTACCATCAGGCACAAGAGCCCGATCCCACCCACACCGATCACAACGACGTCCTCGCCGAGCTGCATCTGGCTGTACTGTATGAGCCCTTTCCACGCTCCCGACAAGGGCTCCGTCAGGGCGGCGGCGTCAAAAGACACGCCCCGCGGCTTCGCCAGAAGGCTGCCCTCCATCGTCAGCATGTACTCGGCGAAAGCGCCCGGCCAGACATCCGACGGCCCGTCGCCACCTGTCACGAACGCTTGCTTGCAATAGTGGGTGTTGCCAGCGCGGCAGTGCCTGCAGAATCCGCAGTAGCCGGATGGCTGGCAGATCACTTCGTCACCCACGTTGAAATGCTTTACGCCGGAGCCAACGTCGGCAACCACTCCGCTGGGCTCGTGCCCGGGAACGAACGGGAACTTGACGTTCCTGCGGATGCCGCGGATGGCCTTGTAGTCCGTCGCGCAAAAACCGCACGACCGAATCCGGACCACCACCTGGCCGGGCGCAGGCTCCGGCATGGGCACGTCCTCCAGCCTCAGGTCGTCAAAGCCGTGCAACACCGCGCTGAGCATCTTCCTCATAGAGCCTCCTGGACCGAAAGTTCGCCTTCATGGCGCGCCCGCCGGGCCGCTTCACAGGCAGCGCCTGA
This sequence comes from uncultured candidatus Brocadiaceae bacterium, assembly GCA_964473085.1. Lineage (GTDB taxonomy): Bacteria > Planctomycetota > Brocadiia > SM23-32 > SM23-32 > CAYYNS01. Next base: position 1,777 of record CAYYNS010000239.1, on the reverse strand, counting down.
TGCGTTTCACGCGCCTTTGATCGGCATTCCTACAAGCGCCATCTTGAAGTTCGGGGAAGAAATCGCGTAGACTTCATCTGGCGGGAAAGGGCCCTCTATAGGCGGCTCTGTGTCTTTTCCACGGCGTCGCCTACTGCGAGAAAAGGAGCCCAGCGATGCGCCAGAGGTCCGTCCGGTTACCCGATGTTTCACAAGTCGGCTGTGCTTGGGACAGAAAGGTCAGTGGGCAGACGCTCGTCGAGTACGGGCTGATCCTCATCGTGGTGGCTGTGGTATGTATAGTCGGGCTGGCGATTATCGGCCGGCAACCCGCAAAGCAGTTCGACCAGGTGTCGAACATCATCCCGTGACGGCCTGCCTACAGAGCGTCACGTCCTGTACTGGGGCCCGATCAGTTCCGCCAGGGCCCTGAGCTTCTCCTCCATGAGGCGGCGGCTGCCGTCAGCCTCGACGTAGAGCCGGCACAGCCCGCCCTCGGTGCCGCTTCTGCGCATGCAGAACCACCAGTTTTTTGCCTCCACACGCACGTCAGCCGCCCCCAATTCAAAGGGAGGCGGGTAGCCGTCCATCGCCCTCACCCCGTCGGTGGCGACAGCGTACATGCGCACCGCCTCGCCCTTGAACTGCCCGACCGCCCGGGCGATGACCTCCTCAACGGGTCGGTCGGGTGGCAGCTCGAAGTTGATCTCGCCCGATCCGTGATAGCGCTCGCGCATGGCCCTGACGGCGGACGAAAGGGTCTTGCCCTGCGCATGCAGCTCTGCCGCCAGCTCCAGAACGATAAGCCCCGCAAGCATCCCGCTGTCGGCCGTGTAGAAATCGCGGAACATGTAGTGGCCCGAGTGCTCCGCACCGAAGGCAATGTCCGGGTTGCGGTGCATGATCGTCTTGATCCTTCCATAGCCCACGGGGGTGATCAGCACAGGCCCGTCTCCTGTGACGTCGGCGCGGTCACCCAGGGTATCGGGCACGGCCCAGCTACACTCCAGGTTGAAGGCCGTCCTGGCGCGCGGGCCCAGCTTGTCACGAAGCCTTCTGCCGATCAGCGCCGCCAGCAGCGGCGGCGAGAGCATCTGGCCGTCCTCATCGGCCAGTGCCACGCGGTCTGCGTCGCCGTCAAAGCAGATGCCCACGTGGCTGCCGCTGTTGCGCACCAGCTCGCCCACCATCTTCTGGTAAGCCGGCATCAGCGGGTTGGGAACTATAATCGGGAATCGGCCGTCAGGGACCTCGTTCGAGAACACCCATTCGAACTGGGGGCACAGGATGGCGAACTCGCGCATGACGCGCCCGCCCATGCCGTTGCCCGCTTCGACGGCGATGCGCAGGGGCTTCCGCGCCCCGGCGGCAGCGCGCTCGAAGTCCAGGCCCCCCTTCTTGAGCGCAGTGCGGACGTAGTCGGGTGCGAACTCCTGCCAACGCAGGCGCTCCGGCACAAGGGATTTTTTGATCACAGTAGCCATGCGTTGCAGTTCGTCCGCGGGGACGCTTGGCGCAGCGGCAGCCGCAACCGGAAGCGGCTGGCCTCCTCGTCCAAAGAACTTGAACCCGTTGTCCGTCGGCGGGTTGTGCGAGGCGGTTATGATGACACCGCCGTCTATGGTCTCGCTGTAATGTGCGACCACGAAGCCCACCAGCTCCGTGCCCGTCAGCCCCATCTGGATCGGCCGGCAGCCGCCAGCACTCAAGCCCTGGCACAGGGCCTCGGCCAGGACCGGTCCGCTCAGCCTCATGTCATGACCGACAACCACGTTGATCGGCGGCAGCGCTGTCATGC
>CAYYNS010000238.1:0-3584 GCA_964473085.1 uncultured candidatus Brocadiaceae bacterium | reverse complement strand
TACGGGGGCATAAAACCCGTCCATCGGGTCGCGCCATCCGTAGAGATAGTTAAGGCTCACGGCCCTGAGCAGCAGGCAGCCATAAATGGCCCACATGGGCTGCCAGGCTGCCAGCAGCCCCAGCAGGACCAGCGCGGCGGTGGCCCCGCCCCAGACCCACCGGTCTCCGCCCTTGGCGAGCACCACCAGCGCCGCCCATGCCACGGCAACCAGCACCGCAACAAGAAGCAGCGCCCACCGAACGACCCGATCCATGAGCCTCTCGCCCAGCCAACCACCGGCTTCTGGAAGGGATGCCTCTGCGCGCAAGCCTGCACCTCACCTCTCTAGAGCGCCGTGGCTTTGCGAATCTAGAAATACCCCAGACCCCTCAGTCGGCCTGCAATCGTCTGCTCCTGTTCAGCGCTATACGACCTGCCCCTGCGTGTCAGTTTTCGCCCTGTCGCCATGTCCAGCTCGACAGGCCCCGGAACGCCGCGGCCAGCAACCTCAACGCATGAGCGGCCTTCCACCCCCTTCATCCCCGGCAGCCCAGCCAGGTGCAGCACCGTCGGGAAGACGTCCATGAGGCGCGGCTGACGGGTCAGGCCAACCGCCACGCCTCCCGACACACAGAAGATCCCACTCATGTCGTGCCCGCCCGTACCGAACCGGACGTCGCCCGGCGCAACCGCCCTCAACCATCGCGCGAACAAAGCGGCGTCGCAGAACTGGTAGCCGTCCGCCGGCACCAGGAAATAGTCAGGACCATACCGCCCTGGCGGTTGCCCGAAGGCCTCTTGATGGGACAGAACCGCCTGTATCACTTGCTGGCCACTGGACGGGTCCTTGAGCCCTTCAAGCTCCCTGAGAAGCTCCGCAACCCGCACAGGCGACGCACCCGCGCAGACAAACAGGTGCCCCAACACGATGCCGTTGGCAACGAAGCCCACGCTCCGATCGAAGTCGAAAGCGCTGAAATGGGCTTCAGCCAGAATGTTTGTCCAGAGTCGCCTGTGTGGCAGGATCAGCCTGCGCAGGTCCAGCACGTCCAGCTTGCGGGCGAGTGAAAGCAGCCTCCCCCACGGGCGCACCTTACGCGCTTGCCTGAGATAGCCGTGGTCCAGCAGCCACCGGTTCAGGGATATCACCTTGCGGACGGGCCGGAAACCGTGGTCCGACATCAAGACGCAGAAGTCGGGCTTGCACCCCTGATATGCGCGCTCCAGAACGGCGTCCACCCGTCGGTAGAAGTCCTCCAAGATGGTATCGCCCTGCGCAAGGCACCGCTCCACTCGATGCCACAATCGGTGCTGCACGAGGTCGGTAGACTGAACGTGGTGCTGAAAGATGCGCCACGGATATCTGCCGGCCAGCTCCAGCGTCAAGGCTGCGTGCCTTTCTTCAATTTCGGCAGCATGTCGCACAAAGGAAGCGTCGCTCCCGTAGCGCTGCATGGGGAGCATCAGCTCATAGTCCGAGCCCGCCAGCCGCCGCACCTGTTCTGAGCTGAAGGCCGCTTCCGCACCAGGGGCGTCCAGGCCGCAAACGACGACGCCACACTGCCTGTCCCCTGCGGGGTACATCATGGGCACGCCTACACAGCAGTACGGCTCGCCCAAAGCCTCGAGGTGATCCCAGCCGGTAGGAAGATCGCAGACATCCGGCAGGAACTTCAGCCGCCGCTCCTGGCGGTCGAACGCCTGGAACTCGTATGTCTGATGGCGCGGGGGAGAGACGCACGTAAGATAGCTTGTCCATGCAGGAGCAGTCACGGGGGGAATCGTGCTCTGGAGGTCGCAGCGTCCCCCGGCCATCATTTCCCGCACGAAGGCCATCACGCCACGCTGCGCCAGAGGCTCCAGCACCCGCCACGTGCCCCCGTCCACGCTCAGTATCAGAACCCGATCCCCTGGCATCTGGTTTCACATAAATGAATGGAATCAGGGGTCAGACTCCCCCCCGCCGCTAAAAGAAGAAACAGTGACAGAAGGCGCTGAGTGGCGGCGAGAGAAAACCCGCAGGGGCACTACTATACCCAAGACACTCTGGGAGTGTCAACAACGCCCATCCAGCGCAAGACTGCGCCAGTGCCGGCTAGATGCCCGGTGCGTTACTGCACGCCAAACTTCTCGTCCAGGGCTGCCACGAGCTTTTGCTCGATCAGCTCCGCTGCCTTGATGCGCGCCCTGTGAGCCGCCTCATTGCGACTGCCCAGGAAAGCATCCTGCCCCGTCACGCTGACAGTCAGCACGGTCGGATCCTCGGGCTGGGCGGGATCAATCAGGCGCACCGTCACCGGCGCGGCCACGATGTAGAGCCTCCCCAACGACGTATCTGTGCTTTCTACGAGGTGGCATCCCGCCTTGCCCACCAGGAGCAGCACGAAACCCCTGCCCTTAAGGGTGCTGGTCAATCCGGAGAGAGCCCGCAGCCATGCCGCCGCATCCGCGTCACCGGGCAGCTCACCCCGGGCGACCGCCTCGGGCAAGCTTGACTGTTCCAGCACGTTGTACTGCGACGCCATCAACGCCCCCCTGACGGCATTCTCCACCAGCCGGTCGGGAGCGCGTGCGCCGTCGAGCAAGCCCTCCTCCAGATACAGCGCCAGGAACGTGTTGGGCCTTGCGCGCAGGACACACCGGAATGTAACAGAAGGCGGCGCAATGCCCGCCAGCATCGCTCCCGGAACGAGCGCATCTGCCTCAAGGAAGCACTGTATCTCCCCGACACCGCTTTCCGGGGCTACCACGCTCATCACCCTGCACGAGGCCCTGCCGTCTGGACCCGTCCTGGCGGTCTCCTGCAGCTCGCCCCTCCCCGAAGTGAAGCGGAAACGCAAGGGCACGTCTGCCAGAGGCGTAGCCTCCTGCCCCCCGAAGGTGCCGACTACGAGCGGCATGCGCAGCGGAACCCCCGGCGGCGTCCACTGGCCGTCACCGCTGATCTTGCGAAGCGAGATCCTGCCAAACAAGGCCCGCAACTGCTCCCTGCCTGCAGCAAGGCTTACAGCAGCATCCGTCCCGGAGAATTCCTGTTGCCTGGCGGGCTGGACGACCATCGCTGCAAGCCCCCATTTCAGGGCCTGCTGCACGGCCACAACCGTCTTCAGATACTCCTGCGCGGCCGTCGTGTAGTTATCTGCCCTGGCATGGTTGGAAGCCGACGCAAAGAGATCCGCAGCCTCCCGCATCGCTTCCTTCGAGCGCCCGTAGTAGATGGCGCCAGCAACGTCACGGTCCAGGATGCCCAGCGCATAGTGAACGTCAATGACGGGGTCATACCAGAGTTCAGGGGTCTTGGCCCCCGCAAGGTCGTCAGCGGTGAACCGTAAGGCCTCCGGGCTGACCAACTTGAGGTTTCCAGCCAGGATGTTGTCGGCCCCAGAGGCGACAAGCTCACGCTGGCGTTCCAGCATCTGCGCCTCAATGTGCTTGGCCAACTCCGCCCGTGCAACATCCTGCCCGTCAACCCGCCGCTCCCCGAGACCGATGGCAGTCATGAACTTGGCCGCCGGGTAGTCAGGGTGAGACCCGCTCGCCTGCCACGCAGGTGGAAGCTCAACGAGGGGGTCTGCCACAGGCCCTTTGTGCTCCTGCGACGCT
>CAYYNS010000237.1:0-3590 GCA_964473085.1 uncultured candidatus Brocadiaceae bacterium | reverse complement strand
TTCAATACCGTCCCCGAGCCTGACGGTGACATCCTCCTGTATCCGGAAGGGGACAGGTCTGCCCCACCGAGTGGCCGCATGCCGAGGGGCGGCTTCTACTTCGACGCGATCATTCGGCAAGAGCCAATTGACGATGCGCGTCTTAGGGTCGAGGACAACCTGGAGGAGTTTGGGCCGATATCGCAGGAGGAGCTGGCGCATTTCGGGGCGCAGGCCAGGCGGCTCTACGAGGAGACGGACAGGGCGATTCTGGCCAACTTTGGCGGCACGAGCTTCGGCGACATCGCGCTGGTGCCTGCGCCGTGGCTTAAGCATCCGAAAGGGATACGCGACGTAGCGGAGTGGTACATCAGCACGCTGACGCGCCGCGATTATATCTACAGGGTATTCGAGCGGCAGTGCGAGATCGGCCTGGCCAACCTGGAGAGAATCCACGGGGCCGTCGGTGGGCGGATCGCGGCGGTCTTCGTGACGGGCACAGACTTTGGCGCGCAGGAGGCCACGTTCATATCGCCCCAGGCCTACAGGGCTCTCTACAAGCCTTTTCACAAGGCGGTCAACGACTGGGTTCATTCGCACACGGGCTGGAAGACCTTCATACACTCCTGTGGCTCCGTGCGGGCGCTCATGGAGGATTTCGTCGAGGCGGGCTTCGACGTCCTCAATCCGGTGCAGTGCTCTGCTGCCCACATGGACCCGGCGGAACTGAAAAGGGTGTTCGGCGATCGCCTGGTCTTCTGGGGCGGGGGCGTTGACACCCAGCACACCCTCCCTTTTGGCACGCCGGATGAGGTCCGCGCCGAGGTCCGGCAGCGCATCAGGATATTCGGCCCTGGCGGCGGCTTTGTCTTCAACACGATCCACAATATCCAGGCTGGCGTGCCGCTGGAGAATCTGGTCGCCATGTTTGAGAGCCTGCGCGCGCACGGCGTGTATCCGCTTTGAGTGGGGCTGCGCCCGGCGCTTGCTCGGGAGGAGCGTTCCGGTGACGCCGCTTGCCCCCAGCCTGGTTTTGATTTCCACCTTCATGCACGCCGGGTGGAACCTCGTGGTGCGGAGCCAGAAGCGGGAGGCGGCCTGCATCTGGCGGGCGCTGCTTGCGCTGGTTCCGGGTGGGGGACGAACGTTCCAGGACGGACTGCCTGGCCCATGGCCTCGAGTATGCCACATCCGGCTTGGAGGGGAGAGCCTCCTGGCGATTGATCACACGATGGCAGACGGGGCCTGCGCCCGATAAGTGTACGCTGAACGCAGCCAGCGCCCTCGTCGCTGCTTATTCGAGGGCGCGGTCGAGGGTGCGGTAGTTGATGGCCTCGCTTACGTGGTGGGGGCGGATCTGTTGACAGCCTTCCAGGTCGGCGATCGTACGGGCGACCTTGAGGATCTTGCCGTAGGCGCGCGCTGAAAGGCCGAGTGCATCCATCGCCTGACGCAGCAGCATCTGTCCGTCCCCATCGAGCGTGCAGTACTTTCGGATATGGCGTATCTGCATGCGGGCGTTCGTGAAGAAGCCTTCCCCTTGGAAGCGCTCGTACTGGATGTGGCGTGCCCGCTCGACCCGGGCGCGGATTGCCAGCGAGGCCTCGCCGGATCGGTCGCCCGCCAGGTCGCGGTACTCCACAGGCGGCACGTCCACATGGATGTCAATGCGGTCCAGCAAGGGGCCGCTGATGCGCGAGCGGTAATGCTGGATCTCCCTGGGGCTGCAGCGGCACTGACGCCGCGGGTCCGTGAAGTAGCCGCACCTGCACGGATTCATGGCGGCCACCAGCATGAACTGGGCCGGAAACGTCACGGAGGTCGCTGCGCGCGCGATTGTGGCTCTCCCGTCCTCGATGGGCTGACGCAAGGCCTCAAGGGACGAGCGCGAGAACTCCGGCAGCTCATCCAAAAACAGCACCCCGTGGTGGGCAAGGCTTATCTCGCCCGGCCTGGGGTGGGCTCCTCCTCCGACAAGGCCAGCGTCGCTCACCGTGTGGTGAGGTGCCCGGAAAGGCCGAACAGCCACCAGGGATCGTCCGGCCTCCAGCAGCCCGCTCACGCTGTAGATGCGAGTGGTCTCCAGTGACTCCTCGAAGTTGAGGGCGGGCAGGATCGTGCAGAGGCGCTGGGCAAGCATGCTCTTGCCGGCTCCCGGCGGGCCGATCATCAGGACATTGTGACCTCCAGCCGCTGCCACCTCGAGGGCGCGCTTGGCATGCTCCTGGCCCCGCACCTCCGAGAAATCCATCGAGTAGGTGCTCGCCTCGCGGAAGATCTCTCCAATGTTGAGCCGGATCGGCTTAAGGGGCAGCGACCCGCTCAAGAACTGCACCGCCTCGGTCAGACTGTTGACCGGGATGGCGTCCAGGCCCATGACGACGCCAGCCTCGCAGGCGTTGTCCATGGGTACAATGATGCCGTCCATCCCCATGCGGCGGCACTCCAGTGCCATGGAGAGGCAGCCATTGACACGGCGGACCCGGCCGTCGAGTGCCAGCTCCCCCACGACGGCGTATCGCTTCTTCGTGACGGGCTGGAGCGCTTCGGTGGCCTGTAGCAGGCCCAGCGCGATCGGCAGTTCGAAGGCGGGCCCCTCTTTGCGTCGGTCAGCAGGGGCCAGGTTGACCGTGACCGCCCGAACAGGGAAGACGAAGCCGTTGTTTTTCAACGCTGCCTTGACCCGGTCAACGCTTTCCTTGACGCTGGCGTCAGGAAGCCCGACGATGGTCATCTTCGGCATGGTCGCCTTGGCGACGTCAACTTCCACCTCGACAGCATAGGCCTCTATGCCGAAGACTCCCATGCTTTGCACCTTGGCCAGCACGTCGCACTCCCTCTGCCGGCAGGCAGCCAGCGACTCCACGACGCCTTGCGCGGCCTCACGTGTGGCAACCGCCGAACAGCGCAGCTATGCTATCAGAAACTCACCCATGGGTCGAGCAGCGCAGGCGCCCTTGCGGGGACAGCAGCATGGCTCTGTCAGGCTCGAGTCTTGCCGGGGTGCAGTCAGCGCAGTAGACTTGGCTGTGGCCATTGAGCGGGGGAGGATGATGGCTGCGATTGGCAAGGTGCTGCTTGTGGTAGGAGCCGTTCTCGTGGTTGTGGGGGCCGCCTGTCTTATGGCCGAAAAGGCCCCATTTTGGGGACGGCTTCCGGGCGATATTCGGTTCGAAGGGCGCCGCTGGTCCTTCTATTTCCCTATCATGACCTGCTTCGTGCTGAGCCTCATCCTGACGCTCGTGCTGAACCTTGTGGTGCGGCTATTTTTGCGCAAATGAGCGTTCGGAGCTAGGGCTTTCGAATGGGCGGCGCTGCGGACGGTCGTGGCGGCTATGCTGGTGGGGTTTCCTCTTCGCCTTTGCCTTCCAGCAGCTCTCTGACCCTGGCGCTGCGGTCCGAGCGCTTTCTGAGGTAAGTGAGCTTGGCGCGGCGCGCCTTGCCGCGGCGCTGGACCTTAATGTGCGCGATGCTGGGGCAGTGCAGGGGGAAGATCCGCTCGACTCCTTCGTTCTGGACGATGCGCCGCACGGTGAACGTCTCACGAGCCCCTGAACCTTTGCGTCCGATGCAAATGCCGCTGAAGACCTGCACGCGGGTCCTGTCGCCCT
>CAYYNS010000236.1:2628-3606 GCA_964473085.1 uncultured candidatus Brocadiaceae bacterium | reverse complement strand
CTATCGGGCGTTGAACCGAGCCGCCGCGCTGAGACGCTCACACGGCAGGAGCGCCACGCCGTAGTGCGTCGGCTCAAGCGCCTCGAGGTGAGGATCGCGTGGCCGCGGCCCGTCCAGGAAGCTATCGTGACAGGCGGCGGCGTCAGCGTCGCCCAGGTGGACGACGAGCGCATGGAGTCACGGCTCCTGCCGGGGCTTTTCCTCGCGGGCGAGGTGTTGGACGTGCACGGGCCTACTGGCGGCTTCAACCTCCAGCAGGCATTCTCCACGGGATACGTGGCGGGCAGCAGCGTCTGAACCCGGCTGGTGCTATGCCGCGTTTGCTCGAAATGCCCGGTCGAAGCCGTTACACTGGCGGGCTTGCCTGAGCCGCCGCACTGCGGGGCAGCGAGTCACAGATAGGAGGATGAAGTGGCGCTGAAGATGACCGCCAAGCAGGCCTACGAGCACGGCAGGCGCGCAGCCGAGCAGTGCCTTACCAACAGGCGCACTGGAGGCATCTACAAGGCCCTCCAGGACCACATCACGTGGGCGAGGATCAGTTACATGGGAGTGGCCGAGGTGGACCTGCGCGGGGAGCTGCTGAAGTTCTCCCGCGAGCGCATGGCCTCTGACCTCGACCTGGCGAAGTACCCGGAGTGCCGCGGATTGCGCGACCTGGTGGAAGCGGAGCGCAGGGGCTTCGCAAGCGTCGTTGAGGATCCGCTTGCCCTCGCCGCGCACTACGACTGGTACTGGTTCTGCTGGCGGCGGCTCAACACGCGCTTCGTTGGCAAGGCGCCCCCGCCTTCGAGCTGCACGAGTCTCTGGTTCGCCGATACCAAAGAGGGTGGCCCTGTCTGCGCCACCAACCTTGACGACGTGCTGTTCCGCTACGGCAAGGATTCGCTTGCGCCCCCGACGACGGCGGGCCGCGACTGGCGCATCACGAAGATCACCTGCGTGGGCGGCGTGTCCTCAGCAGTCCTGTGTGACGAG
>CAYYNS010000236.1:0-2618 GCA_964473085.1 uncultured candidatus Brocadiaceae bacterium | reverse complement strand
GACAGCTTCCCGGTCCATCTCGACTGGATCATGCCGGACGACATCGAGGACCTGCGCGAGCACATGGCTTTCATGGAGCGCTACCGCGAATTCTGGGGGCCTGGCAACCAGCTCTGGGTGGACCCTGACATGAACTTCGCTGCCGTTGAGAAGGCGAACATCCGTATGGGCGTGCGCTACAGCGCGGGGCACGCGGCAATAACCGCCTGCGCCTACCTGACGCCCGAGATGAACGCGTTCAAGAAGCAGCGCGACCGGCTATCGTTCAAGGCGCGCGGCTGGACCCAGGACTGCCCGGACGCGGTCTACTGGGACGGCTGCGAGCGCCGCTACCACCGGCTGCTTGGGCTGGTAGAGAAGCACGCCAGGCAGGGGCCCACCCTCATCGGCGCCGCCCAGATCGTGCTCGACCATGCCGTGCCGTTCCCCGAGCGCATCTGCCTGGCCGGCGAGAAGGGCCACCCGCAGGAAAAGCTCCAGAACTGGACGCTCAGCTCGTTCGCACACTGCGTCAGCGGCTCGAACCGGCGCATCCTCTGGTGGGGCATAGACCCGACCGACCCCAGGCCGATCTACAAGACGCCCTGCCACGTGATCCCCGGCGAGGGCCTCGAGCACCGGAAGGCCGAGTGGGAGCAAGAGGTGGCTGAGGCCGGCGAGATCGGGCTCTGCCCGTGGGGGCTGCTGCCGCTGGAGGGGCGGGAGAGGTGAAAGGAGATTGCCGCCATGACAGGCTGGCGACTTGCCTGGGCCGCGCCGCGGGCCGCCACCGTCCTGGTCGCCGCGCTTGCGGTTGTCGTCCCCGCCTTCGCCTTCCCGGGCGGTTCCTCGGAATTGACACAGCTGGGGCCTGACATGATGCCCACGGTCAACGTGCGCGATCACGGCGCTGTCGGCGACGGCAGGAGCGACGAGACGCGGGCAATCCGCACAGCCATGGCTGCGCTGCCCGGCGCCGGAGGGGTGCTGTTCTTCCCCCCGGGCCGGTACCTGACCGACACCATCCGCGCCCGCAGCTTCACCACGTACCTCGGCCACTCGGCGTGGGCCTATTCCGACCCGCTGCCCGGGGCAGCGGTCATCAGCCCTGTCCGCCCGGACCAGCTGTGCCTGTTCGACGCCAGCGGCACGCACGGCACGCGGTTCGTGGGGCTCGTCCTGCGCGGCCTGCCCGAAGTAAAGCAGCGTGCCCCAGCCGTAGAGGCCTGGAGTGAGGCCGACGAGCGACCGGACATGGACGGCATTTACCTCATGAGAGGCGGTGATCAGTGCGTGGTTGACGACTGCCGGCTTGACCTGTTCAGCGGCAGCGGGGTCAAGGCCGTCAACCCCCAACGGTGATGGCGTGGGCCGGGGGCGCACACCGGCCGGCCCGTTGGGAGGCGGCAGGGGCTCATGCCCGGCGTGGAACGGAAAGGGCAGGATCATGAGCAGACCCTGGTACAAAGGGCCGATGCGGATCGCAGCCCTCCAGTGCAACTTCGAGGGCGGCCGCACGCTCGAGGTCATTGACAGGTGGCTGGAGGCGGGTTTCAACGTCGAGCAACTCCTCCACCCGATGGCCGAGGGCTACACGGCGGTGTTCGACCCCGCTCAGCACGCGGAGATACTTTCCAGCTACCTGGCGGGGGCGAAACACAAGGGCCTCAGGGTCATCCTCTACCAGAACGTCCACATCATCCCGCCCTCCATGAACCACCGGCGGGAGGAGTGGGCGATGCGCGCGCCGGACGGCCAGTACCGGATGCTCTACGGCACCTACTACGGCTGCTGCGTCAACAGCCCGTGGCGGGACTATTTCTTCTGCGTGATTGATGCGCTGGCGCCGTACGATCTCGACGGACTGTTCCTGGATGGGCCGAGCATGCAAGGCGGGTGCTACTGCCCGAGCTGCCGCGAGCGTTATAGGCGCTACTGCGGCGGAGAGCTGGAGGGCGCCGCCGATGCTTCCGCCTTTTTCACGAGGAGCCGGGGCGAGTTCGTGCGGGAGGTTTACGAGCGCTTCAAGAGGCTCAAGCCGCGCGCCCTGTGCTACTGGAACTTCCCGGTGACGGATCCCGCCGGGGCTTACGCCTCCCTGGCCGACGAGTTGCCCTGCAACGACATCCTGGGCACGGAAGGCGGATTCATGTTCTACGGCCCCGCCCGCAACGCCTACCTGTGGCACCCCAGCGTGTCGGCAAAGCTCCTGGAGGCGCTTGCGCCTGGCAAGGGCCGCGTCATATTCATGGCTGCTGACCACAAGCCCTGGTCCTGGTGGCCCCACACGCCGGTTGAGACGCAGCTCTGCATCGCCTCCAGCGTTGCCAACGGCGCGAGCATTTGGTACGGGCTTCACGGCTCCAGCGCACTGATGGACACCCCGGGCGGGCGCGCCGCCGCCGAGATCATGCGGTTTCTGGCCGCCAACGAGGAGCACTACGAGGCGAGCCTGTCCGCAGCGCGCGTGGCGGTGATGTATTCCTACGACACGGTGCGCTCTTACCGCACAGCCCGGCAGCGGTCCGACTTCTACGGGACGGCTGCCAGGGCGGGTCGGTTCCTGGGGAACTTCTCGGAGGCCTTCTGCGGCTTCTGCGACCTGCCCGCCCCGGAGGACCTCGACCTGCCGGAGGCCC
>CAYYNS010000235.1:0-3608 GCA_964473085.1 uncultured candidatus Brocadiaceae bacterium | reverse complement strand
GTCAGCGTGGACGGGGCAGCCGTGGCGGCATGGAGCCCACTCGCGGTCCATTATCTTTGTCGTATCGCCGAGCGCAGCTACGTCCCTCGACGTCAGATCCACCTCGCGCATCAGCGTCTCTCCAGGCAGATTCGAGGGCCGATCAGGCCACTCTGAGTTCCTACTTGCAGCATGAATCACGCGAAAAGCCCCTCAGCATAAGCCGGGCCCTGTCGCCTGTCAACCAAACGCTGGCACCTTGTCCGGGAGGGCCCTGTGTGCGACAATGTTGCGTCGCGCCGTACGGCGGAGGTGCCTTTTGCAGGAGGCATGATGATGAAAAGGACCCGTGTGGCGAAGGCCGGTCAGAGGGGGTTGCGTGCGCGTTTCAGGACCGTGTCGCTGCCCTACAACTTCCCCGGCGCGGCAAGCCGGGGTGAGGCCGTCGAGCAGGCGCGCAAGCTCCCGCGCGGCCAGCAGCGGTTCTGGGGCGTACCGTTCCGCCTCGCTTCACCGCGCAGCAGGTCCAACGTGCTCAGGCTCGCCTCAGGCGAGCAGGCCGAGGTCCGGGTCGGCGCTGCCGCCACACACCTTTGCTTCCTCCACTACTGGGAGGGCAAGCCCACCGATGCTGAGGGCGACGCTGGCGGCCGCACCGTGGCCCAGTACGTGCTCGCCTACGCCGACGGGGACGCGGTGACGGTGCCGATCCGCACCCGCTTCCAGATAGGCTGGGAAGGGCCGCCGCGGTGGGCCTTTCCTTACCAGGCCGTCAGCTACCAGCAGGTGCGCGCCCTCGATTTCATGAGCGACCAGTCGCGCCGCACATACCCCTGGGGCAACCTCCAGACCGACAGCCAGGGGCCTTTCCTGAGCTCTCCCTGGATATTCGCGCTCGCCAGCCCCAGCCCGCACGAGACGATCCGGTCGGTCCGGCTCAAGGCCCTTGACGAAGGGGCGGTGGGCATCGTGGGCCTGACTCTCTACGAAGGCCCCGATCACCCTTTGCGGCATAGCGCCCGGCGCTACTTCAAGCTCAGCCTGCCCTTGCGGGCGAAGGTCGAGTCGCTGGACGTGGACCTGGGCGTGCTGGTGCGCGACGCAGGGGCGGCCTCGCCCCGTGACGCGCGGTGGGTGCGCGCTGTCGAGGCCGGGCTCGGCATCCCCGCCGACGCCCCCCGCGACGAAAGCGCGCGCCTGCTGGAGATCAGCGCCGCACGGGGCGCAACCCTCACGGTAAAGACGGGCAGGGGCCGCTCACGGCGCACCTACTGTCTGAGCATCGGCGAGGCTATGGGGGGAAAGAGCCTTGACAGGGCCGCCCGCCTGGAGGTCGTCCACCCGCAGCGCACCTGGGTGCACGTCACCATCAGGGACTCGGCCACCGGCAAGCCGATTGCCGCCCGCGTCCACTTCTCCGGGCCGAACGGCGAGTACTACGCCCCTTATGGTCATCACAGCGTGATCAACGACCGCTGGTTCGAGGACTACGGCGCGGACATCAAGCTCGGCCAGATGAGCTACGCCTACGTGCCGGGCAGCTTCCAGACGAACCTTCCCGTCGGCGAGGTCTACCTGGAGGTGGCGAGGGGCTTTGAGTACAGGCCGCTCAGGCAGAAGGTAACGATCAGGCCGGGCCAGCGCGAGCTGGAAATCCGGCTGGAGCGCTGGTCGGACTGGCGCTCGCGGGGCTGGGTCACGGCCGACACCCACGTGCACTTCATCAGCCCGCACACGGCATGGCTCCAGGGGCAGTCGGAGGGCCTGAACCTCATCAACCTGCTAGCCAGCCAGTGGGGACGCCTCTTTACCAACGTCGGCGACATCACGGGCGAGATGGGCATCCAGAAAGACGACACCATGGTCTGGGTCGGCACGGAGAACCGCAACCACATGCTCGGCCACATCTCAATGCTCGGCACCCAGGGCGACCCGGTCTGGCCGATGTGCTGCGGGGGGCCGGGCGAGGCATACGTCGGCGACCCCGACGAGCGCGCAATGGCCGAGTGGGCGGATGAGTGCCGCGCAAAACAGGGCGTCGTCATCAGGCCCCATTTCCCGGGGCCGAACCTCGAGAACCCCGTTGACATCGTGCTGGGGAAGTTCGACGCGGTCGAGATACGCAGCTTCGGCGCGCCAGTAGCCGGATCGCTCGACGTCTACAACCTGCGCGAGTACTACCGCTACCTCAACTGCGGCTACCGCGTCGCCTGCGTCGGCGGCACCGACAAGATGTCGGCGGGCATGCCGGTCGGCGGCGTGCGCACCTACGCCCAGCTTGCCCCGGACCGCCCCTTCGAGTTCCAGAGCTGGGGCGATGCCGTGAGGGCTGGCCGCACCTTCACCACCTCCGGCCCGCTGATTGACCTTGAGGTGGAGGGCCGCGGACCGGGCAGCCAGGTCAGCCTCACCGGCGGCGACGCCACTGTAGAGGTCAGCGCCACGGCCGAGTGCGCCTGGCCCTTCCACAGGCTCGAGGTCGTCATGAACGGACAGGTTGTGGCCTCCGCAAGCGCGCCGAAGGGCGCCCGCAAGCTCCAGCTGCGCGAGCGCATCCCCGTCAGAGGCTCATCCTGGATCGCCGCCCGGTGCGCAAGCAACCTCCTGGTCCAGCACTGCTGGCCGGTCTACCTGGCTGCCCACACCTCGCCCGTCTACCTGGTGGTGCCGGGCAAAGAGCTGTTCAGCCCGGGCGACGCCGCCTACATGCTCACGCTCATTGACGGCGGGCTGACCTACCTTGACGCGCTCTCGGTGCGCTACGACGAGGAGCGGCACCGCCAGATGAAGGCGATCTACGAGCGTGCGCGGGCTCACCTGGAGGGCCGCCTGCACAGCCATCAGAGATAAGTTGGGCCAGCGTGTGCCCCTGGCATTGGCCGGCGGTTCAGAGCAGGCCTAGCTCCTTGAGCCTCGCCGGCGGCCCGAGGTAGAACCCGGCGTCGAGCAGGGCCCGCTGGAGTTCCCGAACGTCCAGTTCTCTGGGCGATATGCCTTTGCGAGCGGCGATCGCCGCCGCCGTGCCGCCCGCCTGGCCCATGTGCTTGACCGCCATCCTGTTGCGCAGCAGCGTGTCCGGTATGCCCGAGGCGCTCCGGCCGACCGCAAGCAGCCCGTCTATCTTCCTGGGCAGCATCACCCTGTAGGGCACGTCCACCCACTTGCACTGGCCCTGCTCGCAGGTGTAGCGAATGGCGCGGAAATCGCCATACAGATACGTCACGTCCTCGAAGCGCCGCCCTGCCCGACTTGTTCTCAACGAACACGCCCCGCACAGCGCTGCCGTCCATGATGGGGTCGCAGACGCATGTGGACAGCAGCAGCCGCGCCCCGCTCTCCTGAAGCATCTGTAGCATCACGTACGAGGCGATGTTGGAGTCTTTGGGATAGTGGTTAGGGCTGAAGGGCTGGACGCTCTCGCCGCCGGCAGCCGCGTGGCGCTCGATGAACTCCTTCGCAATGCCCATGAAGCCGGGATAGACGCCCACCTGGTAGCCGGCCCGGGGATCGGGCGTGCCGCTGGCCAGGGCGCCGTTGCAGATCATCCCGGGGCCGATGTTGCCCCCGACGGACCCGAAGCGGTCTACCAGCACTGTGCGGGCGCCATTGCGTGCGGCGGCGATCGCCGC
>CAYYNS010000234.1:0-3615 GCA_964473085.1 uncultured candidatus Brocadiaceae bacterium | reverse complement strand
GGCTGGCGTCGAAATCCGCCCGGGGACGCGCCGCAAGCTGCTGGAGCCTCTTGATGCGGGCGTTGAGCTCGTCAAGCCGCCTATCTAGGCCGCAGAACTCGGCTTTCATGCGCCTGCCTCCCTGAGCACGTCCTCGCGCTGGCGCCGCAGCACGGGCAGGAAGTCACAGTACTTCGCCATCAGACTGGCCTCGAACTCCACGCGCTCGGCCCGATCGCGCTCGAAGACCAGGACGCCCTCGGAGATGATATTGTACGCCAGCTCGACAGGGGCTTCCCGCAGCAGGATCACATCCACAGCCTGCGTCCCTAGAAGCGAGCCAAGCTCATGGGCCAGCACGTGTCGGCAATCGGGGTCTGTCCCGGCCCGCAGCAGAACCCCAAAATCGTAGTCGCTCCCCTGCTCCTCGCCCCTGGCATGTGAGCCGAACAGGTAGGCCAGAAGCACCTCTTCCCGCCGCACGAAGTAATCCCGAAGCACATCCTGCAAATCGCGTTGCGCGTTCCCGTTCATCTCCCAGACTCCCTTACGTCGCCCGCACCCCGCCACCACACTAACGACGGCTACAAAGAATGTCAATGCGGGCCCTTCCTCGCCGTAGGACGCGCACAGGATCGTATGCTCCTCCAGCGCCTGGCCACACAGGGGGGGCGGCCCGCCGTACGGCGGGCCCCGCATCCTTCTTTCTTCCCCGCACGCCGGAAGTTTCAAGCCCTCCCCTGCCGTAACTCCCTAGCGGCTAGGCCCTTGCGACCTCCGGCCGGCCCGCCGCGAGGCAATTTGCGGCGCTTTTCGGTCAGGAGTGCCCCCTTCGGACACGCCCCGCTCAAAAGACGGCTATGATGCAGGCTCTGGCACCCGCCACTGATGCCTTTCGTAACCCTGGCAGCAGGAACGCGCCGCCATGGCAGGCACCGTCAGCAGAGCCCCCGGGGTCAGAGACCGAGCCCGCGAGCTCTACGCGCGCGGGCTCAGGATACGCGAGGTCGCCGAGGCCCTCGGCGTGGCCGCGCTGCACGGTCTACCGCTGGAAGAAGTCGGACGGTCAACGCGGCCTGTCCTGGGACAACAGACGGGAGGAGACCACCCGCCTTGACCCCGAGCAGGTGCTGCGCGACCTGGAGCGGCGCTTCGCCCGGCTGGTGATCCAGGACGCTCCCTCAGACAAAAAGGACACCGCGGAGAACAGACGTTACGAGCAGCGGCTCCTCACCATGATCCGTGTCATCATGGGCTACCGTAAGACCGCCCGCACGCCAACGAGCGACCTGCGGGTGCTGGAGGGGTTCGCCAGGTTCTGCGCGCAGAACCTCGCCCCTGAGGACCTCGCAACCGTCCGGCGCGCCGTCGAAATGTTCGTCGAACACCTCAGAAAGGAAAACCAATGAACTGGATGCAGCTTGCCGTGGGGGGCGTCAACGCGGTGGCAGGCGGCTTCGTGGGTGGCTGGACGGTCGCCTTCCGGCTGGGGCGCTGGCGGCAGATGGTGGAGGACAGGCTGGCCGCCGTCGAGAGGCGCCTCCAGGACGGCGACCCACACGTGGACGCCGTGCCCGTGATCGAGGCCCGGCTGGAGGTGCTCCTGGAGGAGGTCCGCGCTCTGCGCAAGGAGATGCGCGACGACCTGAAGGAGCTCGTCAGCAAGGAAGAGTGCGACCGGAGACACGCGCATGGCTGACAGGGAACAACTCGAGCGGCTGCTGGCAGAGCTCAAGCGGCAGCGCGAGGAAGCGGAGGCCGACGCCACCAAGGCGGCGGAAGACCTTGTGAGGCTTGCCAGCGGGCTCACCCCGCTTGAGCAGTGCGACCCCGAGCGCGTGCGGGCTGCGGCGGACGACTTCGCGGGGGCGATTCAGAGGCTGCAGCTCCTGAGCCAGTTCGCGCGCTCCCTGCGCGCCCTCCTGATGTAGCGCGCCGAGGCCCTCCCCAGCGCCGCGCCCTCACGCGTGAGGCCGTCAGGATGTGGTCCAGACAACACGTGCTCATCTCCCGCCGCATCCTGGACCTGATGTCCCAGGAGGCGAGGCCCTTTGAGGACGGCAGCCGCCAGGAGCGCGTGCGCCTGCCGCTGCTTGAGTGGTGCCGGGCCTACCTGCCCCACTACTTCGACTGCCCCTTCGCGCCCTTCCACCGCAGGATGGCACAGGCCGCCAGCCAGCCCGCTGTGCCGACGTTCGTTGCCGCATTCAGAGGCGCCGGAAAAAGCGCGCTGCTGGCGCTGGCGCTCCCGCTAAAGGGCATTCTGGACCGCCAGCGCCCCTACGTCCTTTACGGCAGCCAGGTGCAGAAACTCGCCGCGCAGACGATGGATTTCCTGCGCCTTGAGCTCGACCACAACGCGCGCATCCGCAGCGACTACGGCCCCTTGAGCACGGAGGGCTCGGAGACGTGCTGGACGGTCGAGTTTGCTTCCCCGCCGGGCGGCGAGCGCTTCCGCTTCAAGGCCTGCCGCCTGGAGGCGTTCGGCATCGGGATGAGCCCGCGCGGCAGGCGCTTCCGCCAGTGGCGGCCCTATGAGTTCATGGGCGACGACCTGGAGACGGCCGAGCTTGCGCGCAGCCCCGAACGCGAAAAGAACCTCTGGGACTGGCTCATGGAGGAGGTCTTGCCTGCGCTTGAACCGGACAGGTTCACCTTCACCGTCCTGGGCACGATGTTCGGCCCCGGGTGCATGATGGAGCGGGCGCGGGCGCTTGCCGGCCAGTGCGACGCTGCGGGCCGGCCTCTGGCGCGGCTGTTCGTCCAGCCCGCCCTGGAGGAGGGCCTGAGCGTCTGGCCGGAAAGGTTCAGCGACGAGGCGCTCGCGCGCATAAGGCAGACGATCGGGCTGCGCAACTGGCTGCGCAACTACGCGCTGGTGGCCGACGATCCGAGCCGCCCGTTCCAGCCCGCCTGGATAGGCACCTATGAGCCCGCACAGCTCGACCCGCCGTACGGCGGGCAGCTAGACGTCGTGTGCTTCCTTGACCCCGCCATCAGCCGGTCGGCTCAGGGCTGCCCCCGCGCGCTCATCGCCGTCGGGATGGACCGCCGCTCTGGCAGGCGCTACGTGCTGGATGCGTGGATCGAGCGGGGAAGCCCGATGCAGATGGTGGACAGGCTCATAGAGTTTCACGACCGCCTGCGCCCGCGCCTGATCGGGATCGAGCAGAACGGGGGCTACGCCCTCATCCGGCCGCTCCTAGAGATGCGGCTGGGGGGGCGGTTCATGCCCGTGCGCTACGTAACGCATAGGGAGGCGAAGGAGCTGCGCATCGAGCGCCTGGCGCCGCAGTTCGAGGCCGGGCTGTGGCTGTTTCCGAAGGTCCCCAGCGTGGGCGTGGCCACGCTCCAGGAGCAGCTACTGAATTATCCGGAGGGGTTCGTGGACGGGCCGGATGCGCTCGCCGGCTGCGACGAGCTTCTGCCTGCGCCGGGCGCCGCAGGGCAGGCTGAGGTGGGCTACGTCAGCCTGGCCCGCCGTAGCGACTTCGCCGCGCTGTAGGCGAGGCTAGCGGGGGCTGCGTCGGCCCAGGGCCATCAGTCTCCTAGCAGGTCGGGATGGTGCTGGCGCAGCCACACAATGACTTTGCGGCGGAGCCCCCGGGCCAATCTCACGAGTTCGTCGGCGTCCGC
>CAYYNS010000233.1:0-3622 GCA_964473085.1 uncultured candidatus Brocadiaceae bacterium | reverse complement strand
CGCATATGCCAGCGAGCATTGCGATACCGGACCCCGATGTGCGCCAGACCGCGAGGAAGCATGCGGTGACAACAGCGGACAGCGTCAGGCACCAGGCGGCTACGAACCGCAGCCCGAACGTTCCGCTCAAGGTAAAGATGCCCCGACGCCTGTCGTTCTCCGCATCCACGGCATCGTGGAGCTGGTTGAAGCCCACCTCCCACGCGTAGAACGAAGCGAACAGCAGCAGTGCCGTCAGGTCGGGCCTGTGCGCGGCAAGGTAGCCGACCGATGCCGGCAAGGCCACCAGGGCTGCGCTCAAGAACGTCGCGAATGGGAAGCGCCTCTGCCCGCGCTTTATCACGCAGTAGAGGGCTTCAGCCCCGTTGCCGAAGAGCAAACCGGCCAGCACGTACCATCGGTGCGGCACGGGAAGCGTCAGTGCCACCGCGGCCGCCGCTGCGATGAGGGCCAGCGCAAAGGCCAGCGCCGACGCAGGCCTGATGATGCCCGCCGCTATGGGCCGCGTGCCAGTCAAAGGCCGTTCCCTCCGCAGTTGCGCGGCGTACTCAGGATATTGCCCGCGCGCCGCCAGCGTCACCTTGTCAGCCCTCCAGTCCATCCAGTCGTTGACCACGAAGCCGGCTGAGAATCCAGTGATTCCCACGAACAGGATCTGTGCGAGCGCCAGCCACAAGGGCCGGTCGGGCATCGCGAGCACCGCGCCCAGAAGGAATGCGCCGGCGACCGCCGGGCCGTAGTACAGGATGCGGGTGAGGTCAACCAGTGCAAACACCAGCGGAGGTTTCTCGGAGCTCACTACTTCGGCCTCTGCCACGCGAATCGGGCGAGCTGGACCAGGAGGTCTTTTGCAGATGAGCCCGGCAAGCCTGCCAGGCGCAGGAGGGCCTCGTCTGCGTAGCGGCGAGGGGATACATTGCGCTGGGCGTCCAACTCGTCGTCCCGCAGTTGATAAGCCGTGCCCAACAACTCGCCGTACTGGCCGATTACTGTGATGCGTTCTTGCGGCGCTCCCGCTGCCAGCGCGCCCACCTCAGCCGCTGCGCGAAAGAGCGCGCCCGTCTTCAGCCTCGCCGATTCGATCGGGTCCATAACGGCTTCCCCCAGGCACATCGAGCAACAGGCGGCTGTCAAGGCCTTCGCAGCGCCGGGGAAGGCTTGTGCGCTACGCAGCGCAGCAAAAACCAGCATGTCGCCCGTCAGGAGCGCAAGGTTGGTGCCAAACTTGACGTGAGCGGCACTCTGCCCGCGGCGCTCCTGCGAGCCGTCCAGGATGTCATCGTGGATAAGGCTCGCCGTGTGGATCAGCTCCACTGCCACTGCCGCTTGCGCTGCGTCGGGCCACTTGCCAGCCAGCGCGTCGCACGTCGCCAGCGTCACGAGCGGACGGATTCGTCGCCCGCCGGCAGCGATGACGTAGTGGGCGACTTCGGCAAATCTCCCACACTCAGAAGCTGCTGCCCGCAGACCCGATTCGATGCAATCAAAATAGGCAGCCGCCAAACGGTATTCGGCTTCGCCCAGCACACCCCTCCACTGCTCTGCACCGCCGTTGCGCACCTTTGTTCGCTCTCCGGTCTGGCCCTGCACGGCATGGCCATTCTATCGCCCCTTTGCCCCGCGTCAAATCCCCGCAGTTGATCAGCTATAAACCTGGCGGCGGGGCACGGTCTTTTACCTCTTCTTCCTGTTCTTCGTGCTCTTCGTGGTGAAGGGGAGGGGGCCTCAGTGAGAGGTTTCGACAGCGCGGGAGGCATGAGGGCGGGGCCGCAGGTTCAGGACGACCTGCACGATCCCAAGCAGCAGAGACAGACAGGCCAGGGGCAGGTACGGGGCGCGCAGGCCCCAGAGGCGGGCAATGCCGCCGCCCCCCAGGGCGCCCAGCAACGCCCCCGCCATCAGCGTCGCCTCGTGGATCGCGCTCTTAGTGCCCCTGGAGCCGGCGCCCTGGAGGCTCGCATAGATGCTCACGTAGTAGGCCGAGCCCATGCTAAGGCCAAGCACTGCAAAGACCGGCACCAGCCACCAACGCGCGCCGATCACGCCCACCAGTCCAACCGCAATGGCCGCCGCAAGCTGAAGCGACAGTGACACCGCCCACCTGCGCGGCCACTCAGCCCCTATGAGTCCCATCCCGAACACGCCCGTCCGCGCAAGGCCCAGCACAGTCACCAGCGCGCCGAACAAGAACGGCGTCACGCCGATCTGGGTCCCGAACCTGGGGAACACGTCGCCCATCAGGCCGATCAGCAGGAACACCGAGCCGTTTCCTATCCATGCAGCGATCAGCGGCCCGCCGTAGGGCGGGCCGGCGGGGCCGTCGTGGGCGGACGACAGGGCCTCCGGCGAGCCAACCTGCTCGACCGTCAGCTTCCTCACGGAGGCCACCACGAGCAGCACCGGCAGGACGGCGGTCAGGATCGGCAGGAGGGGGTCTAGCTGGTAGAGCCAGCCGGCGAGCAGCCCGGCGGCCATTGCTCCCGTGCTCCAGCCCATGCTGGCCGCGCCGGTTGCGCGCCCAAGCTCGGAGGGCCGATGCGTGTCACCCAGCCAGGCGAACACGGGCGGCCAGAAAAGCCCAAGGGCGACGGCCCAGGCGGCTACGACCATGTAGAGTTGCCAGAGCGATCCTGCCGCCGCCGTCACGAGCAGCACGATCACAACCCCCAGGCAACTGGCCGTCACCATGACGCGCCGGCCGCATGCGTCGGCAAGGAGGGCAGCGAGCAGAGCGCCGAACATGTAAGCGACGCCGCGGACAGCACCGAGCACGCCGAGCTCCAGAGAGCCTGCGCCCAGCGACATGGCAACGAAGGGCAGCGCCACGAGGTAGATGCCGCCAGAGAGGTCCATCCAGAAGGCGCTGAGGAAGAACCTGCCAGTCTGTGCCCGGTTCGACTTGCCCATGCTCAAGGCCGAACGTTGAAGTCGCGTATCGCGCACCGCTTTCCCCCGTGGGGCGGGCCGGCACCGGCAGGCTCCTGGTGGACACGGCGCTCCTGTGCGGCGGCGCGTTCACTTGCCGAACAGCTCCAGGCCCTTCTCGGCGAGGTTGCGGCCGAGCTTGCGGCAGCGCTCCTCGTAGATGCCTTCCGGGCGGCGCGTGCTCACGGCGCCGAAGTGCAGGAACGGCTGCCCGCAGGCGATGCCGCCTGAGTAGATCAGCATCCCCCGCACCAGCATGCCGGCGATCATCGTGATCTCCGCCAGGTCAGCGCCGCCCCCGCCGGGCCAGTTCTGGGAGGCGAACACCCCGCCGAGCTTCCCCTCAAGGGGCGCCTCGACCTCGTCCAGGAACTTCTTCATCTGCCATGAGCAGGTGCCCTCGTATGTGGGGCAGCCGAGCGCCACGACCGGCGCCTCGGCGAGATAGGCGGCGTCGAGCGCCTCTATGCTCATCGCCTTCGCCTCGACCCCGGGGACGCTTTCGGCGCCCTGCTTGACCAGCTCCGCCATGCGCCGTGTGTTGCCGGTCTCGCTGTGATAGACGACCGCCAGTTTCACGTCGGCCTCCTTGACGCGCCTCAGTTGCGGGCAACAGTGCAGTGCGGCATGGTACAGCAGCGGCAGGTGGGAGACAAGTCCGGGCGTGGGGTCGCGGGGCGGCGGCACTTTGCGGTGG
>CAYYNS010000232.1:0-3655 GCA_964473085.1 uncultured candidatus Brocadiaceae bacterium | reverse complement strand
GCCCGCCGTACGGCGGGCCGGCAGGACTGAGCGGACAGGCCCGTGCACGCGTGGGAGGCGACGCCGTGGCGCCCAGCGGCAGGCGAATCGAAGAGCTCCAGGAGGCCATCGGCTACCGCTTCCGCGACGCATCGCTGCTGGACGAGGCGACGACCCACTCCTCGGCGAAGCCCGCCAGTGACCAGTCTTACGAGAGGCTTGAGTTCCTGGGGGATGCGGTGATCGGGCTCGTTGTCGCCGAACGCCTGTTCGGGCTGTCCCGCCGGTTCAGCGAGGGGCAGATGGCAGAGATGAGGTCGGCGGTGGTCAGTCAGCACAGCCTGGCTCAGGCCAGCCGCAGGCTGGGGCTGCAGCGCTACCTGCGCGTCGGCCGCGGCCTGGCCAAAAGAGGGGAATATCCGCCTTCAGTCGTCGCTGATGCCTACGAGGCGCTGGTGGGAGCGATCTACCTGGATGGCGCCCTTGAGAACGCCCGGCAGTTCGTTCTCCGCACGCTCGGGCCGCAGCTTGAGGCTGCGCAGCAACGCGAGCACCCGCCCAACTTCAAGTCGGCCCTCCAGGAGCTGGTCCAGGGGGACGGCCTGGAGCCTCCCACTTACAGGGTCATCAGCAAGACGGGGCCGCAACATGACCGCCGGTTCGTTGTCGTGGTTTCCGTCGCCGGCGTCGAGCGGGGGTTTGGCTGGGGCAGAAACAAGAAAGAGGCAGAGCAGCGGGCGGCCGAGCAGGCACTGTCGAGCGCTTACCCGCAGTGGTGGGAACGAGACGCCCCAGCCTGAAGCCGTCTCAAGTAAACGTGCAAAGCTCCTGGATCAGGTCCATGTAGTAGCGGAAATTGCCGAAAGGCACGTCCGGCGGCACGGCGTGGTCCACCATCGGCGAGAAGCCGCCAGCCTCGACGAGCTGTGGAACCTTCGACATGACCTCCCGCTCGATGTCCGTTCGCGTGCAGCCTTCCTTCAGGACGCGCTTGTCTATATTGCCCACCAGCAGCGCCCTTTTGCCGAACTGCCGGCGGTATGAGAGCGCATCGCAGCCTGCGGCCACCTCCAGCGGGTAGATCAGGTTGACGTTGGCCTCCAGCCACAGGGGGATGAGCTGGTCCACGTTGCCGTCACTGTCCACCATGATGACCTTGATGCCGTGCTGGTTGAGGGTTGTGGTGACCCTTTTGAGAGGCTCCATCATGAACTCGCGGAACAGCCTGGGCGAGATCAGGGGACCCGTCTTCATGGCCATGTCTTCCCAGATGGAGGCGTAGTCGAGGTCCGGTATCTCATCGAGGGCGCGCGTGATGACCCGCAGGACGAACTCGGCGATATACTGAGTCATTTCATGCACCAGGTCCGGACAGTCGTAGTACCACAGGGCCAGGTTTTCCATGCCGACCCAGTTGCGTATCCACCCGTAGTATGACCCTGCGTGAATGCCCAGGGGGAAGTCGCGCTGCGCGTAGCAGCGCTTCACGTAGTCCCAGTATTCCGGGTACCGGTTGGGCGCTTGCGGGTCGAGCCGCTGCTTGAGCCTGTCCCACGTGTGGCGGTCGCGCACAGGGTAGCGCAGCCACTGCGACATGCCGATCTCGCGGTCGGTCCAGCGCTTGGTAAGCCCCCCGAATTCGTCCTCCACGATCTGCCACTCGGCGGTCTGCTCGACCACCTTCGTCTCAAGGGGCGGGAAGATGCCCAGGTTCAGCGGGACATGCTCCATGCGGTCGTAGCCGAAATACGTGTTGAAATGTGCGTCCCAGGGCATCCCTTCGCGGCGCCAGCGCTTGAGGGTGTCGTTGAAGGTCCACTGCGTCATCAGCAAGAGGCGGTCCGGCCGGCCGTAGCCGAAAGTTGCGTGAAACCGCTCCCGCGCATTCATCTTCGCCCGCTTCATCTGCGTCACCTCCGCCCCGTAGCCGGGGCCATCAAAGCTCCAGCACCATGCCGAAGTTGTTCAACTCCCCCACCCGGAACTCGCCGACCTTGCGCCTTTCCCTTCACCTGGCTTGTGGTCCTTTCATCGCGGCGATTGCCGCGCACAGGGCCGCTACGTCCCCGATGGACTCTCCGAGCGCGGCCGGGACGACACGCACGGCAGCGGCCGCGCGCTCCAGCGCCTCGCGCCGCATCTCCTCCAGGGCCGGCCCTAGCACCAGCTCGCCGAGCCTCACCGCCAGGGACCCGATAACGATCACCTGCGGGTTGAGCACGTCCACCAGCAGGGCGAGCCCGCGGCCCAGGTACCTGCCGACCTCCGCAAACAGAGCCCGAGCGTCCGCGTCGCCCGACCGGGCAAGCTCAGCCAGATCCTGAACCGAAGCGCGCCCTTCATTCCAGCGGCAGGGGTAACGCATCGCGGCAAGGCGGGCAATGCCCGTGCCCGAGCAGAATGCCTCCCATGAGCCGACTTTGCCGTAGGCCGCAGGGCCATGCTCAGCGAGCCGGACGTGGCCGACCTCGCCCGCCATGTCGCAGGAGCCCCGGTAGAGTCGCCCGTCAAGGATCAGGCCGGCCCCGAACCCTGTGCCCATGGTCAGGAACACGACATTGCGCGCACCGCGCGCGGCCCCGAAATACCACTCAGCCAGCGCCCCGGCGTTCCCGTCGTGCTCCACAAAGCACGGCATGCGCAGCCGTTCCTCTATGACCTGCTTGAGCGGCACACGGTCCCAGCCAGGCAGGTTGGGCGGACCCAGAATGATACCCCGCTCGATGTCCAGCGGTCCGCCGATGGACACGGACGCTACCTCTGCCCCCCTGCCCTGCCGAGCAGCCCGGTGACGGAGCCGTTCCGCTTGCGTGCAGATCTCGTCCAGCGTCGCATCCAGCCCGCGCTGCGGTGCCGTAGCGAATCCTGTGCGGTCGTAGACCCGTCCCGTGTCGTCCCCCAGCACCACTGCCGTCTTGGTGCCGCCAATGTCAAAGCCGAGGATGTATGTAGGAGTCACGCCACTCATCGGCTGGCCATGACCATTCGCATCAGGGGGCGGCTACTGTCTCAGAGCGCAGCACCTACGCACGGGGCAACCCCCGACCGGGCAGGGACCCTTGCCCCGGCAATCAGCCAAGCCAGCGTAAGGCCTGTATCTATGCCTGTCAACTGGGCGCCCCGTTTTGCGGGTGTCCGGGCGACGGAACGCCGATTCCGCAGGAGGATCAGTGAACCGCCGCTGGCCATGGAGCGACTAACAGTTGGTAGCGCTACGGAGGTCTGGGCAGGGGGGATAGCAAAGAGGGGGAGCAGGCCGGGCCCCGTCGCTGATGGATGCAAGAAATCTGTGGCACGGTTTTTGCTTCTCCGATAGCAGAAGGAGGTGGGTCATGAAGAAGAGAACCCCCGGACGCAAGACCTCGACCAGCCACCGCAAGCACGTGGCGAACGAATTGGCGTCGCTGGAGCGCCAACTGCTGGCGGCTTTGCAGCAGCGCCTGTCCCGCGCACGGTCCGTCTCGGCCCACGACCCGACCGAGTTCCTCGACATGGCGTCGGACAGCGAACTGGACGATCTGGCTGCGCGGATTGCCGAGTCGGACTCCGCCAAGATCGTCGAGATTGAAGAGGCTCTGAAGGCTCTCTACGAGGGAACCTACGGAATCTGTCAGGGCTGCGGCGACAAGATCCCGAAACGACGCCTGAAGGTCAGGCCATTTGCCACCCTGTGTGT
>CAYYNS010000231.1:0-3655 GCA_964473085.1 uncultured candidatus Brocadiaceae bacterium | reverse complement strand
GCGTTGACCGGGAGCTGCTGGAAGAGTGCGCGGAGGGCCTCATCTGCCTGAGCGGGTGCCTTCAGGGTCGCTTGAGCGGGCTGATCCTTGCCGGCGCCACGCGCGAGGCCGAGAAGTGGCTTGAGGAGTTGCGCGGCATGTTCGGGCACGACCGCTTCTTCGTCGAGCTCCAGGATCACGGCATAGAGGACCAGAAGAGGGTCCTGCCGCAAGCGCTTCGCCTGGCGCGCCAGCTAAAGGTGCCCGTCGTCGCCAGCAACGACGCTCACTACCTCCATGCCAGCGACTACTCCTGGCACGACGTGCTGCTTTGCATCAACACCCGCAGCACGCTGGGCGACCCCAACCGCTTCCGTCTCCAGAGCGACCAGCTCTACTTCAAGGGTCCGGGCGAGATGGCAGCCCTGTTTGCGGAGTGGCCCGATGCCCTCCAAAACACCGTCCGCATCGCCGAGATGTGCACTGTAGAGCTGGACCAGAGCCTGAAGTTCCCCGCATTTCGGCAGGATGCGGTGGACGACAACGCGGCGTTCCTGCGCAGGTCTGCCGAGGATGGCCTTCGGCGCCGCTACGGCCAGATCAGCCAGGCGATGCGCGAGAGGCTCGACCACGAGCTCGGCGTGATCGAGCAGATGGGCTATGTGGACTACATGCTGATCTGCTGGGATTTCGTGCGTTTTGCCCGTGAGCAGGGCATCCCGGTCGGGCTGCGCGGCAGCGGCTCCTCCAGCCTGGCGGCCCATGCGCTGGGGCTTACGGACATCAACCCGCTGGACTACGACCTGATCTTCAGCCGGTTCCTCGACTCCGAGCGGCGGGAGCAGCCTGACATTGACATAGACCTTTGCGAGAACCGCCGCGAGGAGGTCATCCAGTACGTGCGCCAGCGCTACGGCGAGCAGAGCACGGCCCAGATCATCACCTTCGGGACCCTCCAGGCGCGCAACTGCGTGCGGGACGTGGGCCGCGTGCTGGACGTGCCGCTGGAGAAGGTGGACCGGCTCGCCAAGATGATCCCGATGGGCCCGAAGGTCACCTTCGAAGACGCGCTCAGGATGGCCCCCGAGGTGCTCCAGTGGGCGCGGCAGGACCCCCAGGTCGCGCGCATCCTGGACTACGCCCGCCAGATGGAGGGCCTGCCCAGGCACGCCAGCACACACGCGGCCGGCGTCGTCATAGCCGACAAAGTCCTCTGGGAGCTCGCGCCGCTGTTCAAGAGCAGCGACGGGCTGGTGATGACCCAGTGGCCCATGGACGACCTGGCCGCGATGGGCCTGCTGAAGATGGACTTCCTGGGCCTGCGCACCCTGACCATCATCGAGCGCGCGCTCCAGCTCGTCGCCGAGCGCACGGGCAAGCGTCCCGGCCTTGAGGCTGGAGAGCTAGACCTGCACGACGCGAGCACTTACGAGTTGCTGCGCAAGGGCCTGACCACGGGGGTCTTCCAACTGGGCAGCGACGGCATGAAGCAGCTCCTTCGCAAACTGGGCCCCTCAACCATCGAGGACGTCACCGCGGTGGTCGGCCTCTACCGGCCCGGGCCGCTGCAGAGCGGAATGGTGGAAGACTTCATCGCCCGCAAGCATGGCAGGGCCGAGACGCCGTATCCCCACGCGGCCTTCGAGCCCATCCTGCGGCCAACCTATGGCGTGATCGTCTACCAGGAGCAGATCATGCGCATCGCCAACCAGATCGCCGGCATGAGCATGGCTGAGGCCCTCACGATGATCAAGGCCGTCAGCAAGAAAAATGACAGGGCGATCCAGGAGGCGAGCGAGGCGTTCATCGCGGGGGCCGTGCGCAACGGTCTTGACCGCGAAACGGCCACCAACATCTACGGCCTGATCAGCCATTTTGCGGGCTACGGGTTCAACAAGGCGCACACCGCCGCCTACGCCATGATCGCCTACCGCACGGCCTACCTGAAGGCCCACTACCCGACCGAGTTCATGGCCGCCAGCATCTCTTGCGAGATGGGGGACACCGCAAAGGTCGTGGAACTGCTGGAGGACTGCGCCCGCCTGGGCATCACCGTCCTGCCGCCGGACGTCAACCAGAGCGGGCCAGACTTCACGGTCGTGCAGGACGGCCTGATCCGCTTCGGCTTGGGCGCCGTCAAGAACGTCGGCGCCAAGGCCGTCTGTAGCATCATCCAGGAGCGCCAGAAGGGCGGGCCGTTCAAGAGCATTTTTGATTTCTGCGAGAGGGTTGATCCGCACGACGTGACAAAGGGTGCCATCGAGGCGCTGTTGAAGGCCGGCTGTTTCGATGACCTTCCCGGCAGCCGCGCGCAGCAACTCGCTGTGCTGGAGACGGCGGTCAAGGCCGGCGCACGGGCCCGCACGGATCACCTGCTCGGACAGCGATCCCTCTTCGGCGCGGCGCTGGAGGAACAGGATCCCCACAGGCGCGTGGAGCTGAACCTGCCGCAGGTGCCGCCCCTGAGCGCCAGGGAACTGGCCGCGCAGGAAGCCGAAGCGCTCGGCCTCTACGTGCGCCACGATCCCCTTCAGGAGCATCGCACCTGGCTCAGGCGGCTCGCCAGCGCCGACAGCGTGGAGCTGGAGGATCTGCCGGAGGGGGAGGCGGTAGTGCTCGGGGGCATCGTCGAGGCAGCACGTAAGCGCCGCACGCGCGAGGGCCGGTCCTGGGCGGCCCTCAAGGTGCTCGACCTGAAGGGCAATGCCGAGTGCCTTGTGTGGCCCCAGGTCTATGATAAACACAGCGGCCTGCTCGATTCTACCGGCGTGTTGCTGTTCGCAGGCACGGTCAGCCACCGGCGCGGCACGAACGTTCAGGTCACTGAAATAATCCCTCTGGAGAAGGCCGCCCGGCAACTGGTACGTTCAGTGGTCATCCGCGTCAGGTGCGATGAGGCCAGCCGCGAGATGTGGGCAAGGCTGGCTGACATTCTCAGGCGCAGCGAGGGCACCCTGCCCGTGTACTTCGAGCTGGAAAGCGGCGCTCTGGTGCTGCGCTGTCAGAGGGCGGGGGGCCGTGGCGTGGCGGCCTCGGAAGGCCTCGCAACCGAGATCGAGGACCTCCTTGGCCCCGGGAGCGTGCATTTCAGCATCCAACCTGACCTCGAACGCCGGCGCACATCCGCCGCTGGCAGGCGAGCGGTCCAATGAGAGTGCTCGGCATTGATCCCGGCACGCTGGTGTGCGGCTACGGGGTCATTGATTTCGACGGGGGCGTGATGAAGGCGGTGGACTATGGAGTGGTGCGCAGCCCCCGCCGCCCCTTGCACGAGCGGCTGCATACCATCTACGAGGGGCTGACCTCGCTGATCGCCCGCCACAGGCCGCAGGTCGCGGCCATCGAGGGCGTGTTCCACGGCGTCAACCCGCGCACGGCGCTCAAGATCGGAGAAGGCCGTGGGGTTGCCCTGCTCGCTGCGGCCGCCGCAGGGCTGAAGGTGCTGGAATATCCCCCGGCAACGGTCAAGAAGGCGATCGTCGGCTCGGGGCGCGCCCACAAGAGTCAGGTCCAGCAAATGGTCCGCCTTCTGCTGGCGCTGCCGACTATCCCCGAACCGCAGGACGCCGCCGACGCGCTCGCCATCGCCATTTGCCACTGCCACCGGCTGCAGGGCGCGCCCTAGCCCGGCGGCGTGACTACTTGCCGGCGAGTGCGTCTCGGATGGCTTCCGCGA
>CAYYNS010000230.1:0-3671 GCA_964473085.1 uncultured candidatus Brocadiaceae bacterium | reverse complement strand
AGCTCTTGCTCGGCGAACTGCTCGTAGCTGTATCGCGCGGCGGCCTGGATGCTGGGGTCATTCGGCCTGAAGGTCTGCACGATCACGCGTCCTCCGGCGGGCCCTCGACCTGCGCGCCCCGCTACCTGGGCCAGGAGCTGGAAAGTGCGCTCGCGCGAGCGGAAGTCCGGCAGGTGAAGCGCCACGTCGGCGTTGACCACCCCGACGGTCGTCACGTTCGGGAAGTCCAGGCCTTTCGCTATCATCTGCGTCCCCACCAGCACGCCTGCCCGCCCCAGGCGAAATTCCTCCAGCGTCCTTTCGTGCGCGTGGCGCGTCTTCATCGTGTCGCTGTCCATGCGGAGCGCTACTGTATCCGGAAATAGCTCTCGCACGGCTGTCTCGACCCGCTCAGTGCCTGTGCCGGCATAGCGGATCCCTTCAAGCGCGCAGTCGGGACAACGGCGCGGGGGGCGCTGCTCCAGCCCACAGTAGTGGCACATCACCAGGTTGATGCCTGCGTGGTAGTTCAGGGTGATCTCGCAGCGCGGGCACTTGAGCACGTATCCGCAGCGGGGGCACTGCACGAAGGGGGCGAACCCGCGCCGGTTGACGAAGAGGATGACCTGGTGCCCTGCCGAAAGGCTCTCGCGCATGCATGCATCCAGTCGGCTGCTGATCACGCGCGGCCGCCCACGCCCCGCCCACTCATGGCGCATGTCCACGATCTCGACCGGCGGCAGGGGCCAGCCGCCGATGCGGCGGCGCAGGCTCACTGCGCTGTAATTGCCCGAAAGGCTGTTGTAGTAGCTTTCGAGCGAGGGCGTGGCGGACCCCAGGACCACGGGCGCGTTGTCGAGCCGCGCCCGCATGACCCCTACGTCCCGGGCATGGTAGCGCGGGACGTCCTCTTGCTTGAAGCTGTTCTCATGCTCCTCGTCTATGACCAGCAAGCCCAGCGAGGGCACGGGCGCGAAGATGGCCGAGCGGGCGCCGATTACAACGTCCGCCTCTCCCGCGCGGATCAGGTGCCAGTAACGACGCCGCTCGCTTTCGGTCAGCCGGCTGTGGAGCACGGCCAGACGACGAAACCGGCTCTGAAAGCATCGGACTGTCTGAGGCGTGAGGCTGATCTCAGGCACCAGCACTATGGCCTGCTTGCCCCGGCGCACCACCTCTGCGATGACCTGCATGTAGACCTCCGTTTTGCCGCTGGAGGTGACGCCATGAAGGAGCACGATGTCGAACTGGCCGCGCTCTATGCGGCGCACGACGAGGTCGTAGGCGCGCCGTTGCTCGTCCGTCAACACATGCGGCTGTTGCAGGGGCTCCGCGCTGAGGGGCGCCAGGTCCAGGGGTTCTTCCTTCTCCACCGCTTCCAGCCTGATTTCAACGACCCCCTTCTTTCGGAGCGCGTTCAGCGTGCTGCGGCTCGCAGAGGCGCTCGCCATGAGCTCCCGAGCCTGAGCCTTGCCGCCCATCAGCACGAGCGTGCGCAGCAGTTTGCTCTGGGCAGGGGAGCGCTCGAAGAGCTGGTCAGCGAACGCCCGGGCTTCGCTGGCTGGCATGGCCAGGTTCACCACGCTGCTACGCCTGTGCTTACGCCCGGAGTGGACGGCAGCGGGGACGGCCGCGTGAAGCGCCTCTCCGTACGAGCAACAGTAGTAGTCGGCCATCCACCGGGCGAGCTGGAGCATGCGCTCGGTGAAGATCGGCTCGCCATCCAGGCTCTGGACGATCTCTCGCAGCTTGCCAACGGGGACATCGCTGTCGCTTTTGAGTCCCACGCAGTAGCCGAGCACCTGCTGTCGGTGGCCGAAGGGGACGCGCACGCGGCCGCCCACGGGGACGCGCCCCCGCAGGCTCTGCGGGATGAGGTAGTCGAACGACCGTCTGAGCGGGACGTTCAGGGCGACCTCTGCAACGGGGAGACAGCCTGCAGCCTGTGCACCGTTCATGGCACGACCGGATCGCACTGAGAGGACTGCGGCGCAGACGGGACACGACCTGCCCCCTCAAACTCCGCCGCATGCCGTCACGCGGGGGCGCCATTCAGCCCCCGCATGTCGCCCCGGCTGGTCACCTGGGCGGCAGGGTGTCGCACATCTTCTTGATGATCTTCCTTGTCTGGGAGAGCTGTTTCGGGGCGATGACGTAGCCGCCTACCCCTCCGAGCGCGCCACCGGCCGCCGCGCCGACCAGAGTCTCCGCGCCGTAGTGCCAGTGATGATGGTGACGGTAGTGGCCGAAGGTTGCCGCTCCAGCAATCGCCCCCAGCGCGGCTCCCCCGATGGTCAACGGCGTGCGGGCGGTGGTGCCCTCGCCCGAGGCCATCCAGACCCATTCGCCGGTCTCGGCGTCAATGATCTTGGCCGTCAGGCTGATGTCTTCGCCGAACTCGCTCACGTTCACCACCACCAGGCCGCGCACGTTGAGGATCTTACCCGCCTGGACGGCGCCTTCCTTGGTCGCGACGTTTGAGGCCTGGAAATTGTGCTCCGCCAGCAGGGCCTGGATGTTCTGGCGTTCAACCATCGTGTAACCCCGCGCCGTCAGCTCCGTCCCCAAAAGGTCTCCAATCGTGTTGGCGCCTTCCGCTCCAACGGGTCCTGTTACCTGGACCACGGCGAGCCGGTCGAGCTTGCTGAAATCGTAGCCGGCCTTGATCGTGCCCTCGGCAGAGGCGCACCCGGCCAGCAACGCCACGGGCACCAACAGCATGCACAACAACAGTTTGCTCACCATCCCCTGCCCTCCTTTCCCGCTCACAGGAAAGATCAACCTCCAGCTCTATTCTCGCTGTTCGGTCGTCCATGTCAAGCGCACTGGCACCCACTTGGGGGCTGTGCCTCGAATGCGCGGCGGCGTGGTTAATTGAAGGTCGCAAGAGGCGCGTGTAGAATCCCGCCCGGCGTTGACGGATTCGCTGTCAAAGGAAAGGGGCGTTCATGGGTACCTGGAGGGTGAATGTCGGCGGCAGGGAAAGGAGGGAGAATGAGATGGCGGCAGTCAAGGTAAAACCGAAGTCCTGGCTATACCGCGCGAAGGTCGTCTGGACGGAAGCGCGAAGGGGCCGCCTCACTTGCACGGGCAAGCCCGACATCGAGGTCGCTACTCCGCCGGAATTCGGCGGGCACGAGGGTGTCTGGACCCCCGAAGACCTCTTCGTGGCGTCCGTCAACGTGTGCCTCATGACGACGTTTCTATACTATTGTGCGAAGGCGGCCCTTGGGCTTGTCGCCTGCGAAAGCGAGGCGGAGGGCGTCCTGGAGTACGCGGAAGGGGGCCTGAAGTTCACGCGGGCGACAATCCGGCCGCGGGCCGTGGTTGCAGCAGAGGGCGACCGGCAGAAAGCCCAGGATGCGCTGCGACTGGGCGAGGAAAGCTGCCTGGTCTCTCGCTCCATGGACGTTGCGGTCACCATGGAGCCGACCGTAGAGGTGACCTCGGCGAAGCGCTGAGCGGGCCCTCGCGGCCGTCCGGCGCTTGCTAGTCCCTCCCCAGCAGCCACTGGTCGAAGCCGAATTCGGTTCTTAGCATGGGCAGGGGCAGTTTCCTGGCGACCTGATCGCGGACAAGCTTGTCCCTATCGTTGGCCAGTTCTTTGTCCACCTCGCTGTACTGGACGACTTGCGGGGTGAGCACGACGACCAGCTCGGTCTGGTGTTTGCTGTTTTGCTCCCCGCCGAATA
>CAYYNS010000229.1:0-3690 GCA_964473085.1 uncultured candidatus Brocadiaceae bacterium | reverse complement strand
CGTAGTGGACCTTGCCGTCAACCAGGCGCGGTCCCTCGGCATCCACGTCGGCGGCGCGCGGCTCGATGAAGTTGGCGGCAAGGTTGCCGACCAGCTCCAGGACCCGCCGGTAGGAGTCCAGGGCGTCCTGGTAGTCCTCGGGAGCGTAGTCGTAGAGCCGTGCCTGGCAGTAGCGCCGCTCCTGAAGCTCCACCAACTGGCGGATGTCCATGTGCTTGAAGAAGTCTACGATGTCCTCGTTGTCGGTGAAGTAGTTTCTCACGCCCCGCCGGTTCCTTACTTGGTGTTTTCCTTGTAGGCTTCGATGAGCTTGGGGATGACCTCGTTCAGGTCGCCGACGATGCCGTAGTGGGCGATCTTCATGATCGGGGCCTCCGGGTCAACGTTGATGGCCACTATCTTGCCGGAGTTCTGCATGCCCACGCGGTGCTGCACGGCGCCGCTGATCCCACAGGCTATGTAGAGCTTGGGCCGGACGGTGGTGCCGGTCTGGCCGACCTGGTGGGCCTTCTCGATGTAGCCCGCATCCACGGCGGCGCGCGATGCTCCGACCTCGGCGCCGATAGTGCGGGCCAGTTCGCAGATCAGCTCGAAGTTCCCCTTGCTTCCCACGCCGGCGCCGCCGGCCACGATGATGTTGGCGCCAGCGAGGTTGACCTTCTTGCGGGCGGGGATACGCTGCAGCACCTCGACGAGGAGCGACTGCGGCGAGAGGTTGACCGGCACGCGCACCAGCTTGCCCTTGCGGCCCTCCACGGGCCTGCCCTTGTGCATGACGCCGGGGCGCACGGTCGCCATCTGCGGGCGGGTCTCGGGACACACGATGGTGGCGATGATGTTGCCGCCGAACGCCGGGCGGATCTGGTAGAGGATTTTCTCGTAGCTCTTTTTCTCAACGATGTCCTTGTGCGAGCCGATCTGGAGGTCCGTGCAGTCAGCCGTGAGGCCAGCCTGGAGCTCGGAAGCCACCCGGGGTGCCAGGTCGCGCCCCGTGGTGGTCGCCCCGAAGAGCACGATTTCGGGGCGGTGCGCCGCAATGAGCCGGGCGGCGACCTCGGCGTAGGGCAGCGTGCGGTAGTGACGCAGCGCCGGGTCTTCTGCCAGGTAAACCTCATCGCATCCGTGTGCGAAGAGCACGTCGGCAAGCGCCGCCACGCCGTCGCCGAGCAGGAACGCCCCCACCCGGCCTCCGTCAACCCAGGCTGCCAGCTCCACGGCCTTGGTTACCAGTTCCAGGCTTACCTCGGCGAGCTTGCCGTCTTCGACCTCTGCGAAGGTCCATACTGTCGGCTGTTGTGCCATCTGGTGGTCCTGCCTGGCCACGCTTACTCGAGGATGTGCTCTGATATCAGCTCGCGCACAAGCCGGGCCAGGCCTTCCTTGTTCGGCTCCACCCGCACATGGCCTGTCGAGACCAGCTTGACGCTCTCGATCTTCTTGACCTTGGTGGGCGAATTGCTCCCGCCGCAGCGTGCGGGAGCACAGCCTGCCTCCTCCAGGTTCCACTGCTCTATGAGGATGTCGCGGCCCGCATAGCCCGCCGGGTCAGCCGCACCCGGCTGCGCCAGTTCGCAGGCGGCGCGGGCCTTCTTGAACCTGAGAAGCTTTTTGACCGCTGGCGGCCGCGGGTCATTGGCGGTGCTGACCACGGTCAGCAGCGCCGGCAGAGGGCCAGCCAGGACCTCGTAGCCCCCCTCCAGGCTCCGCTTGACCACGATCCGGCGGTCCTTCAGTTCCAGGATCGCCTCAACGTAAGTGAACTGGGGCAAGCCGAGCTTCTGCGCCAGTTGCGGGCCGATCTGGGCCGTGTCCCCATCTATGGCCTGGCGGCCGCAGAACACCACATCCGGCGCGGGCAGCTTGCGGATAGCCTGGCTCAGGGCGTAGCTGGTGGCCAGCGTGTCGGACGCCGCAAGCCGCCTGTCGGTCAGGAGCACAACGCGGTCGGCTCCCCTGTAGAGGGTTTCTCGAAGCGCCTCCGCTGCGGAGGGAGGGCCCATTGTGATCACCGTGATGTGGCCGCCGTGTTCCTCCTTGACGCGCAGGGCCATCTCCAGCGCGTTGAGGTCTTCCGGGTTGACAATGGCAGGCAGGGCAGCACGGTTGACCGTGCCGTCCTCCTTCATCGCGTCGGCCGTCAGGTTCTCGGTATCAGGGACCTGCTTGATGCAAACGACTATCTGATAGCCCACCTCATACCCTCAGACTCGACGGCTGGGAAACGGTAGGATTGCCCGCCGGTGCCGACCGCGACATGTGCCCGACAATGTGCGCCGGCCGAGGTGTCCCGCATGACTGCCCTGCGCCGTTCAGGGTGCCGTAAGCTTACCCCAAAGCTGATGCAGAATCAAGTCAGCCGCCGTACGGCGCGCCGCTGCCCCCATGCACTCATTGCGCCTTCGATAAACAGAAAGGCCCGGCGCTGCTATGCGAACCGCCGGGCCCTGGACGTGCGCTCTGTCTAAAGGATCGAAACGTTAGCCGCTTTGAGGCCCTTTTCGCCCTGGGTGACTTCAAAGCTGACGCGCTGGCCTTCCTGGAGCGTCCTGAAGCCTTCCATCACGATCGCACTGTAGTGGACGAAGACGTCTTCTCCCGCATCATCCGGCTGAATGAACCCGTAGCCCTTCTTTTCGTCGAACCACTTCACAATCCCTTCAGGCACCACTTCCACCATCTCCTAAGAAAAAGATCCAGATCAGTTCCACGGTCTCCCTGCAGGTACCAAATCGTTTGTTTTGGCGGCCCCACTATAGGCACTCGGGCCACGGCCTGTCAAGACCAAAACTCTGATAAACGCGGGGCACAGGCGCCCCCGGACAGCGTAGCGGCTACGTTCCTTCCGCTGCGGCAAGCAGCTCCCTGCGTATGTCCTCCAGCCGAGCCTGCGCCGTGATCTTCTCACCGGTCTTGCACTCGTTCACGTAGAACACATCTTGAGCGAGGTCGAGTCTGGTGGAGACCATTGCGGACTCTATGTTGGCGCCCTTCCTGCTGAGCGCACGGCTTATGGCATAGAGCAGCCCCAGCCGGTCCCACGTCACCACATCCACGATCGTGAAGCGTGGGCTGCTGTCGTTGTCGAAGTGAACGCTGGTCACCCCCCGACGTGACGCCAGTGCTTGCTCGCGTTCCCTCCGGGACAGCCTCTCGGCGATGAGCGCGTCCAGGTCGAGCGTGCCTGTGATGGATGCAAGGAAGGTGTTTTCCACTTGCTGCCAGAACGCTGGCTCCAGGCCGACCGGCTGCTTGACGCCGTGGACGATGAACCGGTCGAGGATCGCGCCGTCCGCGAGGGTGAAGGCCCTTGCGCTCAGGATGTTGAGCCCATGCGCAGTCAGCACCCCAGCAATCTGGGAGAAGCGGGCTGGCACGTCGGAGGTGCAGAACCAGACTCGTGCGCACCCGCCTTCGCGGCTGACGCTCATCGCGCCCGCGGCAGCCCGGAGCCTGCCGAGCAGCCTCAAGTGATCGAGGGCTTCCTCAGGGGAGACCTCCACCATGTAGCGGCCGGGCGCATTGGAGACAAGCCTTTGGGCGAGCTCTGTCAATCCGGTCTCCGCTGCCCGCTGTAGGAGTTGCGCGCGGAAATACTCGGGTGTTGCTCGCGCCGCGGCTGTCGGCACGAGCACCGCCAGGAGCCTCTGATAGGCCTCGTAGAGGAGGGCATCCCTCCATGAAAACCAGCCC
>CAYYNS010000228.1:0-3735 GCA_964473085.1 uncultured candidatus Brocadiaceae bacterium | reverse complement strand
CAGGAAGCCGTCCACGCCCGCATAAAGGGGCAGGTTGACGCGGCTGGCGAACTGGGTGAGCGAGCGCAAAAAGGACCTGCCGCCCGCCGCCTCGGCGCTCTGATCTGGAGGCCCCGTGGCGATGCTGCGCAGGGTCCCGCCGAGCTTCATGCACAGCTCGTGGGGGACGATCAGGACACGGTCAGGGTCCATGTGAACGTAGAGGCCTTCCTTCTTGGTCCTGCGCATCGCCGAGATGAACTCCTCGGCGGTCATCTCACCCGTGGCGCTCAGTGCGGGCCCGGGGCCCTGCGTGCGGCCCATCCGCTTGAACTGCTGCTCGACGAAGTCCACGGGCGTAAGCGGCTCTTCGTCCAGGTCTTCATAGGCGGCAAAGTCCCGGCTGTTTAGCAAGCCCACCACCCTGAAGGTGCGTCCGAGGACACTGACCTGCGCCCTTCCGACATCCCTGGCCTCAAGCCTGAGGTCCTCGCTCATCCCCCGGGGCAGGATGCAGACAAACGGCCAGCCTTCCTGAGCGGGGTCGAACCAGGTGCCGGCCGTCACGTAGCGCCCCACCCTCGTCAACCGCTCCTCCTCGGGGGACAGGCCCAGCAGCGCACTGGCAACGCACGTGGAGGGCGCGTCCAGGCGCGCCACCCCTATGCGCAGCTCCTCAGTCGGCTCCCGGCTCACGAACCAGGAACGAGGAGCCATGATGAGGCCCTCGGTCTTGAAATGATTGGTCAGGTCGTAGGCCTGGAATTCCGTCAGGGGCGACCAGGCGAGGCTCCGCAGCAACACGCCCGTGTAGGGGGCGCGCTTGGAGCTGGCGTAACGCAGGGTGCGCGCCGGCATCGTCTCGAAGCTGGTGAAGGACAGGATAGTGAAGGTCAACAGGATCAGGGTCAGGGCCGTC
Source organism: uncultured candidatus Brocadiaceae bacterium (assembly GCA_964473085.1). Classification (GTDB taxonomy): domain Bacteria; phylum Planctomycetota; class Brocadiia; order SM23-32; family SM23-32; genus CAYYNS01. Next base: position 2,837 of record CAYYNS010000228.1, on the reverse strand, counting down.
AGCAGGGTCCTGACCTTGCGCTTGCGCATGTTGGAGATGCCCAGGATGAAGGCGGCCATGGCGGCGCTTGCCCTCGCCACGTCAGCGCGGTGGATGGTATGCACGCGCCGCCGCACGTTCTCCATGACGGTGTGGAACCTCAGCAGCAGGTAGCCGATGGTCCAGACCGAGGCCACCAGCATGAAGAAGCCGTCCAGCACGATGACCGGTGTCTTGGAGAGGCGGAAGGCGGGGTGGACCAGGTGCAGCACCAGGTAACTGACTGCGAACAGCATTGCGATGGCCGCCAGCTTCTTGCGGATGTCCACGTAGTTGATCAGCAGGCGCTCGGCGAAGATCACGAACGGCAGCAGCAGCGCGAAATAGAAGACCACGCCCCTGACCACGTCATGGGCCGTCCCTCTGACGTCGGGATAGACCCGGTTTTCCAGGCCCCACGCCATGCGGGCCTCGCGGTAGAACTCATCGTACTTCTTCCTGTCCAGCCTGTCCTCGGCGGCCTGCAAGTGGGTGTCGGCCTGCCTGTGAAGGTCCCAGACGTTTTTCTTCCGGATTGCGGTGCGCTCCAGCACGGACAGGCGGTAGTAGTCGAGCAGGTGCGTGTCGCGCGCGAACTGGTGGGCCGTACAATAGAGGAAGTTCTCGGCCTTCTCCGCGCGGAAGCCGCGCCCCAGGAAGACGTCCTCGGCGTCCTCCTTGCGCGCCGCAGGGACCTTATCGGCGAGCGGGACCGGAACGCCAAGCAGCCCGCCAGCGCTGGTGACGAACTTGAGCCAGAGCCCCTCCTTGGTGAACACGACCGCCACAGGCTCGCAATAGGACGTGCCCGCGATGTTGGCGCCGCTGAACGTGACGAGCTCATCTGCGCGCACTGGGCTGTTGGCCTCGCCGCGCAGGGTCTGAGTCATGGCAGCGGGGGTGAGCCAGAGCGGGTCCACCAGGTCGAAGACGGTCGTGCTGACGGAGTCGAAGAAGTTCAGCCTCAGGTCGGTGCGCCGCACCTCCCACTCGCCCCGCACATCGCGCGCCGGCCCCACTAGGCCCGGCTTCGCCACCGCCACGATGGAACCGTCGGACGGCGACAGCAGGAACCCGTCCACCACGTGAGACAGCTCCGTTTTGAGGCCGAACACCTCGAAGAGCCCCTGCACGTCGCTACGGGTGAAGTGGCGGCCCTTGACGCCCATCATGCTCTTGGCATCCGACAGGTTCACCCCCACCACGACGTCTCCCACGTTGACGGTGGGGACGTAGTCCATCAGGGTCTGCTCGATGGCACGGCCGAAGATGCTGCCCACCTTGTCAAGGTCCAGGTCGTCCAGGAGCGGGATGACTGGCAGGTCGGCGGTCTGCTGGACAAGGTGTGCACAGAGGGCCGCCTGCTTGCGCACGTTGTCCAGGTAAGGCTCAAGGGCGTCGAAGGTATCGAGCGGCGTGTCAACCGCGTTGCGCGAGTCGCCCGTAGTGGCCAGGGTGATGGCCGGGCGCCCGCACAGGGTGATGGCCTCGGAATCGAACGCCGCCACGTCCGGCAGCAGGGAGCGCCACTTGCGCCCGTGCTGCGGAACGATGCCGCTCTGGAACTCCAACCCTTCAATCAGCCTTCCCGGCCCGAGCACCTCCTTCGACCAGTCCATCAGCAGCGCGCTGTAGTCGCTATAGGTGCGCTGAAGCTTCGTCTCGCTGTCCTTGTCCTGGTCGTAGAAGTTCCCCTTGAAGAAGCCCGCCATCGTGTTCTGGCGGCTTGACAGGTCAAGCCCGATGAAAAAGGAGGGCTCGCCGCTGCGCGCCGTCTCCTCGCTGCCCGTGGCCTCCTTGCGTAGCGGATAGATCGTCTTGAAGGCATAGTCGCGCACGCCTGCCAGCGCCTGGAAGTGCCCCGGCGTGGCGAGGAACTTCACGGTGCGCCGGGGAGGATGCTTCAAGAGGAACTCTGCGATCTCCAACTGGGCCGCGATCCCGCACGCGCTCTCGGCTCCCGGGCTGAGCGCCGGCACCACGGACGTGCTATCGTAGCAAGCGTGGCAGACAACCGTCTGGTAGGCCAGCTCGGGATCGCTACCCGGCACCTCGGCGCACACCCTGTAGACCGTGCACTCCTCCCATGTCATGTCCGCCACGACCGTGCCGGAGGCCTGCTGCCCGAGCCCCAGCGCATGAACAACGGCGAGCGCCTGCCCCTGGTCGAACTCCTGGGCCCGGCCTCCCGTCACGGCGGCCGCGAGCGCCGGCAGCCGCCCGGCTTCCAGGTAGTAGCGGGGCACGGGCACAGGCACCAGGCAGTACTTCTGCTCTGCATCGGTGCGGAAGGCCTGGGAGGGCTCCAGGAAGATGATGGCGCTTGCGCCCAGCTTGGCAGCGTCCAGCCAGCGCGTCGCCGTGTTGAAGTTCATCAGGACGATGCTGCCCCAGAGCTCTTTGCCGTTGAACTCCTCCAGCTCTGCGTCGCCCGCCCAGATCAACCGCCCGGTCAGCCCCGTTTCGGAAGTCTTGGGGGTGCGCACGTAGTTCGGCAGGACGCAGTGGATGGGGATGCGCGCGGAGCCGACCTCAAGCACCGCACCCCGGTCGACCGGCACGATGATCTGAAACGCCTCGCGCGTGATGTTGGCCAGGCCGAGTGCCTGATACTGCTCGTAGACGTAGCGCTCAGCCTCTGCGCAGCCGGGGTAGCCCGTATAGCGGCTCTTGATGGAGGAGAGCCGGCGGATGTGATCCGCCGGATCAATGGCCAGCAGGTCGCGTTGCAGCTCTTCTGCCCTCGCGTCCGAGGATGCTGCTGCGCCTGCCCTCGTCCCAAGCGCAAAGAGCAAACATGCCCCCGCCCAGATGAAGAC
>CAYYNS010000227.1:0-3748 GCA_964473085.1 uncultured candidatus Brocadiaceae bacterium | reverse complement strand
CTTCAGACGCCGCACTCCTCGCCCTGCCGGCAGCATTCCGTGGCGAGCACCTGCGACATGCGGCTGGTGTCCCTGTAGACGGTTACCCCCTTGCAGCCCAGCTCGTAGGCCTTCAGGAAGACCTCTCGGACGTCCTGCGGGGTGCTTTCCCGGGGCAGGTTCAGCGTCTTTGAGACCGCGTTGTCGGTGTGGCGCTGAAAGGCGGCCTGCACAGCGAGGTGCTGGACCGGCGGAACCTCGCTGCTGGTGACGAAGAGCCTGCGCACCAGCTCGGGGAACTCCGGCAGCGGCCGCACCCGGCCGGTGGCCAGCACCTGTTTCATGAGCCTGTCGGGCACCTCGAAGCCTTCCTTCTCGCACAGCGGGAGGAAATCAGGATGTATCTCCCTGAGGGGTTCTCCGCCCAGCACGTGGCGCTGGAAGGCCACGGCGAAGATCGGCTCGATCCCGCCGGAGCAGCCCGCAATGATGCTGATCGAGCCGGTGGGAGCCACGGTCGTGCGCACGGCGTTGCGGAGCGGCCTGCTGCGCCCGGCGTGGATGCTACGCTCGAAGTTCGGGAAGGCGCCGCGCTCCGCGGCGAGCTGTTCCGAGGCGGTGTCCGCCTCGCGCGAGATGAAGGCCATTACCTGGTCGGCGGCCTCCACAGCCGCCGGGCTGTCGTAGGCGATGCCCCGCCGCATGAGCATGTCGGCAAAGCCCATCACGCCGAGTCCCACCTTGCGGTTGCCCAGCGTCATGCGGCGGATCTGCGGGAGCGGGAAGCGGGTGACGGTGATCAGGTTGTCCAGGAACCGGATGCCCATCTGTGCCAGTCGCCGGAGCTTGTCCCAGTCCACCTCGCAGCGCGGGGGCTCTCCCGCCAGCACGTGCCCGAGGTTGATCGAGCCGAGCACGCACGATTCGTAGGGCAGAAGGGGGGCCTCACCGCACGGGTTGGTCGCCTCGATCGTGCCGAGCTCGGGCGTGGGGTTGCGCTCGTTGATGCGGTCTACGAAGATCACTCCCGGCTCGCCGTTCTTCCAGGCGCAGTGCACGATCAGCTCGAATATCTCGCCTGCCGGCACGCGCCGCACGGGCTGCCCCGTGCGCGGGTTCACCAGCTCGTAGTGCGCCCCCGCCCTGAGCGCCTGCATGAAAGCGTCCGTGATGCCCACGGAGATGTTGAAGTTGACCAGCGCGCCCTCTTGTTCCTTGGCCTGGATGAACTCCTCGATGTCGGGGTGGTCCACGCGCAGGATGGCCATGTTGGCGCCCCTGCGGAAGCCGCCCTGATTGATGGCCTCTGTGGCCTCGTTGAAGATGCGGATGAATGACAGGGGGCCGCTGGCCCGCCCGCCGGAGGTGGAGATGTAGTCGCCGCGTGGCCGCACAGAGGAGAACGAGAAGCCGGTGCCCCCGCCGCTCTGGTGGATCAGGGCGCTGCTTTTGAGCGTCTCGAAGATGCTCTCGATGGAGTCCTCGATGCCGAGCACGAAACAGGCGGCGAGCTGTTGGAGCTCGCGCCCGGCGTTCATCAGCGCGGGGGAGTTCGGCAGGAAGTCCAGGGCGAGCATCGCATCCAGGAACTCCCCTTCCACCTCGCGCGCCGGCCGACCGCCAGCATACTGGTTCTCGGCGCAGGCGACGTTGCTGGCCACGCGGGCGAACATCTCCTCCGGCGTCTCGACCGGCCGCCCGCTGGGGTCTTTTCTCAGGTAGCGGCTCTCCAGCAGGAGCCGCCCGTTTTGTGTCAGCAGCGCCTTCATGGCATCACGAACTCGTGCCCGGGGTGCTTGACGGTCAGCACGGGGCAGGGGGCCTTGCGCACCAGCTTCTCCGCCACGCTGCCGATCAGCATGTGCCTGAGGCCCGTGCGCCCGTGCGTGCCCACGACGATCAGGTCGAACTGGCCGCTCCTGGCCTCGCGGATGATCTCAAGGAACGGCGTGCCGACGCTTGTTCGCCCGGTGATCTTGGCGTAGGTGGTCCTGTAGCGCTCCACGAGCTGGTCGAGTTGTTCCCTGAACTGCTGCTGGATGCGCTCTACGGGCACGTTCAGTTCCGGCATGCCCGCGGTCGAGTAGGCTGGCAGGAATGGCATCTCCACCACGTGCATCACCTCCAGCTCCGCATCGTAGGCAGCCGCGAACGCCAAGGCGTAGCGCAGGGCATGCTCGGAACTCTCCGAGAAGTCAACGGGACAGAGGATTTTCTTGATCTCAATCTTCATTCGTGCCACCGCCTCTCCTGTCAGCTCCTCTGCCGGGGCGAGCCGGCAGGGGCATGCCGGCCCACGTTCTGTCGGCCATCTTCTCTTCAGCCTCCGTGCGGCGGTAGTAGCGGGCAACCAGTTGCATGGGGTCCACGGCCTTGCCTTCATGGATCAGTCTGAGGCCGATCCGGGCCACGTGCGCCGCCTGTCCTTCGCCGAGCCAGGGCGGAGCCGGTCGGAGCGCGCCGCCTGCCTGTGCCGCCTCAAGGAATACGTCCCGGTAGGCCTCCAGGCCGGTGCCGAACACCAGGGCCGGCCGGGGGAGGCGGGCCGCGACCTCTGCAGGCGTGCCCATGAACACCTCTGTGACGCCTTTCCAGACCCCGTCCTCCCAGCGGAACACCTGGCCGTAGACGAAGCGGCGCCGGGCGTCCCTGAGCGGGCAGGCCAGGGTGCATCCCCAGCGGGCCGCATCCACGTTCTGCACGGCCACCTCCAGGGACGGCACTCCCACCGCACGCCAGCCCAGCACGTAGGCCAGCGTCTTTGCGCAGCTTACGCCCACCCGCAGCCCCGTGAAGGCCCCAGGACCTTCGCTGACCGCCACCGCGCCGATCTGGTCCCTGGCTGCTCCCGACATCCTTACGACATCGTCAACGGCCGTCACGATGTTGCGCGCGTGGCCGAAGCCTTCCGGCAGCCAGCACTGGTGCAGCAACTCCTGGTCGCTGCACAGGGCCACGCTCCCGCACGCCCCGCTGGTCTCTATGCCCAGGATCAGCATGCTAGGGCTTCCCCTGCGGCTGGCGCAGCCTGCGAAATGTCTCCCGCAGGGCATCCATCGCTACTTCCCGCTCGCTCTTGAGCTCCGCCACGTGCTCCACGGCGGCGCTCCAGAGGGCCTCTGCGCCTCCTGCCGCGTGGGCGGATACTACGAACCGGACCCGAGCGCTTTGCGTGGTGAGCCTGTAGACGGAGCGCCACGTGTCCACGTCGGCCGTCAGGTAGCTGGTGCAGCCTAGGGCCTGAGCGAATGCCTTGACCTGTTCGGGCGTGGGGTCGAGCGTGGGCTCCAGCCCGGCCGTCTTGAGCCGCCGCTCGACCTCGTGGGGACCGATCACGTCCAGGCCGCCTTCCTCCCGCGCAAAATAGGCGAGCAGCTCCGCGAAGTGCAGCGGCGCGTTCGGGACCTGGACGATCCCCCAGAGGAACTGGTAAGACTTCGAGGTGCTCAAGGGACGCGCCGTGACCTTGAGCACAGCCGTCTTGCCGGGGGGCATGAGGGCGAATCCCTCCGCGCGGGTCGTCTCGATCTTCGGCCACCTCGTGCAACCGAGCAGGCAGAAAAGCCCGAGCGCAAGCCCCACTCTGGCCGCCGGCCCGTTTCTCATTTGCCTTGACCTCTTTTTTGTTCAGGCCACGATGCCACGCTGCTGCCCGGCGCCATAAGTCCCATTATAGGTGTGCCCGTATCTGCACACAAGCCTCGGCGCCGCTGCCGCTCCGGAACCGAATTCGATTGACAGAAGCCCCGTAGCACGCTAACCTTATAGT
>CAYYNS010000226.1:0-3755 GCA_964473085.1 uncultured candidatus Brocadiaceae bacterium | reverse complement strand
TCACTTCGCCAGCACGGCAACCTCCGCCGGCGGGCAGCTAAGAGTCACGCTGTAATTGCCCTTACGCCTGTCCTTCAGCTCGCCGAGCTTCGACTTGTTCCAGTTGTTGACCCGGCTGAAGTAACCCACAATCCTCGTCAGGCCATGCACCTCCGGACTGCCACAGTGGCCGCAGCGGTCCTTCAGCCCCGGCGTGCTCTTGTGGCACTTGCGACAGATGGTGAACTCGGGGCTGACGGTGAGCTGCGCGGCCCTGGTCATGCGGTAGGTCTTCTCCACAAGGTTCATGATGCTGGAGGCGGGCGGTCGCTCCTCGCCCACGAAGGCGTGGATGATAGCGCCGCTTTCGATCGCGCGGTGGAACTTGCTCTGGACCTGGATGCGCTCCAGCAGGCCCACCGGCGCGTCGGCCCGCAGGTGAATGCTGTTGGTGTAGTAGACCTCGTCGTCCTCGACGCTGCCCTTTACGACCCGCGCGGCCTGGTCCGGGAAGGCCCTCAGGTCAATCTTGGCCAGGCGTCGCGTGGCGCTCTCGGCAGGCGATTCCTCCAGAGCCGCGTTCATGTCATACTGCTCGCCGAGCTGCCTTGCCTTGAACTGCATGTGGCGCACGATGTGCAGGGCGCGCCTCAAGACATCCTCGCCCTCGTGCAACTCACGCCCTGTCATGAACTGCATGCACTCGTTCAGCCCGATCAGGCCGATGATGTATGTGGCCTGTCTGAGGTCCACATAGGGCCGACCGTCTTTGGCGGGCTTGCCGATCTGCCACAGGGGCATCGCCGGTGAGGTCATCAGGGAGCCGATGAACGCCCTCTTCTGCCGGTGGGCCTTTAGCGCCAGCTCGATCATGTCGTCAATCTCGCGCATGAGCGCCTCGAAGTTGCCCGCGCCGGCGCGGTAGGCGCACTGCGGCAGGTTGATCGTCACGTTCTGGAACCCGCAGAACCGCATGCTTTCGGGGTGGCGGATCATCACCTCGTCGCGGATCACTGTCCGCAGCCGGCAGCACGCGCTCAGGGTCACCGCATCGCGGTCGAACACGAAGTAGGGCACGCCGTTTTCGCTTGCGATCTGGCATGCGTACTCGACAAGCTCCCGCTCCGCCGGGCTGGTAAGGCTCTGCCCGTTGATGTGGAAGTCGCACTTGGGGAACGCGAAAACGTGCCCGTACCTGTCCCCCTCGCGCCAGACGTCCAGGAGGGCGCGGCAGAACCGCTGTGCCGTCCGCTCGTAGCTGGCGTAGGTTCGCCCCGTATACTGGCCGCCCGGCCCTATCGCCGGCACGTCGGCCAGGTATGGGGGAACGCCCGTGTGCACGTTGAAGTCCAGGAAGAGCGTCTGGCCGCCGCGGCTGAAGGCGTTCTGCGCGGAACTGAAGATCAGGTGCTGCGCCTCCTGCTTCATCTCAGCGTAGGTCATGTCCTCCAGGTACGGGGCGTAGAAGATGTTGATGTAGCCGACTCCGAGCGCGCCTGCGTAGTAGGCCTGCATGGAGGCCAGGAACGTGTTCAGATGGCCTGTCAGGGTGCGGGCGTGCTTGGCCGGCGCGCTGCACACATCAAGGTTCTCCAGCTCCAGGCCGTATTTCTTCAGGTACTCCAGCGAGTGGCTGGAGCAGTAGACCCGCGCGGGATAGCCGAGGTCGTGCAGGTGAATCTTCGCCAGCAGGTGCGCATCCGCTACGTCCTGACTGAAGACCTCCTGCAGCGCGTACTGCTTCAGTGTGTTCTCGGCCAGGGCAAGGTTGATGGCCTCGGGGTTGTTCTGGGCTATGTTCGCGTTCTCGTTGCTTTTTGACCGCACGATCGTATCGAGGTCGAACTTCGGCATGCCCAGGACGGCCTGGCGCTGCAACTGGCCGGTCAGGCCGCGCTCGAAGAGCTCGTTATTGACAAGCTCGCGGATCAGGGAGGTTGAGATGCGGCCCAGCCCGCTTGCCAGCACGCGTTTCTCCACTGCGTGGGCGACCTCGCCGGCAAGCTCCGCAGGCACGTCAGCCTCCACCTCCAGAGCGCGGGCGATGCGGCTGTTGTCCCACCCCAAGAGCTGATCCTGGCTGGGCGTCTTGACGAGCAAGGAAATGTCAGTCGGGTTGTTCGGCCTGCTGACCGGCTTGCGCACGCGCAACGCCTCGCGAATGCGCGCCCGCTGATCCCGGTAAAGAATATACGCCTTCGCCGTGCGGGCATGGCCCATCTCTATCAGGACCTTCTCGACCGTGTCCTGTATCTCCTCGATGTGCGGCGGCGCGTCGGGGAAGTTCTTCTCCAAAAACATGGTGACCACGCCAGCCAGCTCTTCGGCCAGAACCCGGTCGTCACCACCCACGGCCTGGGCAGCCTTGAAGATCGCGTCGGCTATCTTGCGCTTGTTGAAGGGCACCAGGCGGCCGTCGCGCTTGCGCACGAACTTGATCGCACACTGGCGAGCCTCCTGCCCCGCATCCCCTCCCTCCAGAGCCATCCGTCGTCCTCCTCTCCCAGGAATTCAGTTTCAGTTGCACCGATTGTGTGGCGCGCCCGACGGCGGGTGCACTCAACGGCCGTGCTGCGCACCCGTGCGCCTGTCGTCCGTGCCCCGCCGCTGGCCCAGGACCATATCCGCCTGCTCCACGAAATCGCTCACGTCCTTGAACTCGCGGTAGACCGAGGCAAAGCGGATGAACGCCACCTGGTCCAGCTCCCGCAGCCGCTGCATGACCATCTCCCCGATGACGCTCGACTGCACCTCGTTTTCGAACCGCCCGTGAAGCTCCCGCTCGATCTCGTCCACCATCTGCTCCACCGCGTCCGTGGACACCGGACGCTTGTGGCAGGCCTTCAGGATGCCCCCGAGCAGCTTGTCACGGGAGAAGTTCTCCCTGTTGCCGTCCTTCTTGACGACCCTGAGCGGGCTTTGCTCCATGCGCTCGTAGGTGGTGTAGCGTCGGCCGCAGCGCCTGCATTCCCGACGACGCTTGACGCACACGCCGTCGGCGCTCGTGCGCGAGTTCACCACGCGGTCGTCGTCCTGCTTACAGTAGGGGCACCGCATCGCCACCGCCTTCCTGAAGCTGCGCCATGCTGGCAGGATCGCACAGCCGACACGCCGCGCCGCTGGCAGCAGCCGAACGGGCATCCGCGCGGCTCTTTACGGACCCCTTTGCCACGCAAGTCCAGCCTTCTAACCACCTTAGCGAGCCCGCCCCTGGGCTCCGCCTCTATACAATACCTGGCACAAGGGCCGATCATACACCTCTATATATGCCATGTCAAGGGATTTTTTAGGATTTTGTCCGTTTCTTGCAGAATGCCTCAGCCCGGGGCAGCCCGTCGCCTGCTCCAAGCCTGCCCTCCCGCACTCGCCGTCCGCTGGCACAGGCGCGCCGCTCCTGCTGCGCAACTCGCCAGCATTGAGTCAGGCGGCCCCTGGTGCTACACTGTTGTGTGCAACATGCGGCCCAGGCGGCGCCGCCCCATCGAACCCTTGCCCGGCACTCGACCAGACGATGAACAGGGCGTTGTGCAACTCGTGTGGAAAGCTCGTGCCCGCCAGACCGCAGGAGCGGGACGGCAAGGTCTTTCTGCTGAAAGACTGCTCCGACTGTGGGCCGAACGAGACGCTCATATCCTCCGACGCGTGCCGCTACTATGCCAAGCGCGAGCTCGACAGCGGCTACCAGTACCGCGGCTGCCGCCTTGACTGCCTTCAGTGCAAGCACGGGCGGCACCCCAGCACGGTCTTCGTGGACCTGACGAACCGCTGCAACATGA
>CAYYNS010000225.1:339-3765 GCA_964473085.1 uncultured candidatus Brocadiaceae bacterium | reverse complement strand
GAATCGTAAGGAATGACCCAATAGACCGGCAGTTGAGTGTGATCCGAGATTTGCTGCAGGGATATCTGGCTGCCTTCGTAATAGCGGTTGACGATGAGTTTGAGCTTCGACCTGCCGGAATCCAGCTCCCTGAACGTGTCCACGATCAGCTTCGTGTTATGGATGGTGGGCACCATCATGTCACAGATCAGCAACACCTGGTCTGCCGAGTCCAGGCCGGCCAGGGTGAGGCTGTCGAGGCCGTGCGAGAGGTCAAGGATCACGTGGGCGAAAACCTCCTGGCACTTGCGGACAACGCCGACAAGGCTGGCTGGCTCGACCTCCCCCATCTCTGCCACATTCAGCGGCGCCGGCAGCGCGGCCACGCCGCTTTCGTGACGGCTCACGTAGCTGTTGAGCAGGGCTGTATCAAGCCGATCAACGTCACGACAGGCGTCCGCCAGGGAATGCGAGAACTCGCGGATGTCCAGCAGCAGCGCCACGTTGCCGAACTGCGGGTTCACATCGAGCACGCAGCAGGCGTTCTCCCTGCTGAGCAGGCGGCCCAGGTTCAGGGCCAGGTTGGAGGCGATCGTGGTCGTGCCCGTGCCGCCCTTGGCGCTGTAGATGGCGGTCGCCTTGCCCGCTGCCCGCTGGATGATGCCCTTCTTGCGGTAGAGCCGCTCCAGCGCGTCCACGAGCTCTGTGGTCTGGATGGGAAACTCCAGGAACTCATCGGCGCCCGCGCGCATGCAGGCCACCAGGAGGTCCTGAGAGGGACGCTGGCTCACCACGATAATGCCTGGAGCAGCGCCCCTTTCGCCCTGAAGGGAAGCAATGACACGTAGGGCCGCGTCGCCCGGGGCGTCCACGCCCACCACGAGCAGATCAGCCTTTTCCTGCCGCGCGGATCCGACAGCCTGCCCGACGTCCGTCAATCCCACCAGCTCCAGTTCCGGATCCTGCTGCTGGAAAGCCTCGATGATCTGCTGGCAGTGCTGCATGTTGGAATGGCAAACGCAGATGCGCACGCGGGGCATGCCTGCCTCCCGACTCTATTCCAACCACCCCTTCTTCGCCAGTTCCTCCTCGGCTTCCTGGACGTAGGGATGGTCGGGGTAGCGCTCCCTGAGCAGCTTGAACTTCTCCAGAGCCTTGTCCTTGGCGTTCTCGCCCAGAAAGTAAACGATCAGCCTCTTGAGGGCTTCGAATTTCTCCTCCAAGTCCTTAAGCTCCGCAGCGGTCTTTGTCTTGACGTCGGCAGGGGATATCAGAGAAGGGGGCGGCACGTAGCTGCCGAAATCCTTATCAAGCTGCTCCAGCAACTGTTTTGCCATGGGGACGTTCCCGCCCTTGAGGGCAGCCTGCAGATCCTCACAAAGTTGCCTGTACTGGGCCTCCTGGTGGAATCCCGCCTCGGCGGACCGGGCCTCCTCAGCCAGCTTCTGTGCCTCCGCTACGGCGCTTGTGGCCTCCGGATACTCCTTTGCGATGACCGCAGAAAGGTCAATGCAGCGCTGGAACGCCTTCTGCTGGAGTGCGGTGCGGGCTTCCTCCAAAAGCTGTGCACTCAGGCCATCACGACACTTCGCGATGGCCTGCAGGGCCTTCTCGCTTGCCGGCAGGTCGGCGTATTCCGCGACGATCTTCTGGAAGATGTCCAGGGCCGCCTTGTACTGGCCGCCCTCAAGAAGCTTTTCGCCCACAGCGAGCTCCCTGTCTGCCTCGAGCGCCTTTACGTCCTCCTCCCGACTGACAAGCTCCGGCATTCCCTCAGCGCATTCATGCTTGCTGGGGGAGACCATGAGCGTGTACTTGAGCTTGGCCGCCAGGACCGTCTCACGCACATCCACAGGCAGGAGGATGTAGACGCGGTCCCGGGCGCTACCTGCCGCCGGGCTGGGGCCCTCGGTGGCAGGCGGCACGCCCACCGAATAGACCTGGGCGCACCGGATGTACTCTTCCACGTCGTGCTGTCCGGTGACCCTCAGGATGTCAACCCTGTCCCCGGGTTTCACCTGCACGAGTTCTTCGGGGTCAACGCTGATGTACTCCAGGAACATCCCGCTCGGGACGAGCTCGGCCTCAGGCACCACGAGCGAGCGCAGTATGGGCTGGTAGCGAACGAAGTTCGCACGGGCAATCAGGTCCTCGTCCTTCACGTCGTCGGGGGAGGTGATGGCGCCCTCCGGCAGGTATTTCACAGGCCACGGCGTAAAGCCCACGTTGCCCCCCTCCGCCTCAGACTTAAGGGCAATCTTGCTGCCGAACTGAATTGCCTTGCTCGCCACCAGCACCTTCGTCAGCTCCATCTCCTCGCGGCCGGCACGGGCACCAAGGTACTTGGCCGCCACCAGCACGGCCGCCAGGGCGCAGAAGACGCCCGCTGCCAGATAGATCAACGCTCTTTTGCCCATGGGGTCCCGCACCTTTCTTTCCCAATGCGTTTACTGCCTGTTCGGGCAGGCGCACGCCACAGGAGGACTGCTGCGCCTATTCGTGCCTGAACACACATGCAGCGCTCAGAGGAACCGTCCCTTGAAACCCCGGAATGAGGCCGCCGGTAAGCACATGGAAGTTATACTGGACGCTCACCGTGACCCTGTCTCCCTGCCTGGCCTCAGCCAGCCCGCCAGACCTTGGCGCGCCCTGCTCGTCGGTCACCTGCACGGTAATAGTGCAGTCGCCGGGGTTGATCCCCGTTCCCTGGAGGAACTCAGAGACCCTGGCCACGACGTCCTGTTCCGTGTTGCCGGGCATCGAGCCGCAGCGGGCACCTTCCCTGGAGGCGTTCGTCAGGATGTGCACCGTCAGGTAGGCCCTGCCGAACTCAACGGCGCCGAAAAGCAACAGAAGGAAGATCGGGAGCACAAGCGCGAACTCGACAACGGCTTGCCCCCTTTGCCCGGAGCGATTCTGTAAACTGCCTCTCATCGCAAAGGCTCCATGCTCAGGTATCGTAGGAAAAGGCGCCCCAGCGCTGACCATATATGTTCACGCAAAGCCCGTGCCGCCCGCCAAATGCGACACCCGCCCGGCCCCACTATGAGCACATTTCCTCCACTCTCAGCCTACTCTATCCACCTGCTACTATATCCTACGGCAGTGGCGCGGTGCAACCCTTTTCTGTCCCCCTGCATACGACTCATGCTGCGACACCACGGCAGGGGACCAACGGCGCGGGCGCCACAGGGTCAGCCGCAAGCCGCCCGTTGCAACCCCGGCGCCGTTTCGAGTAGCCTGTTTTCTGTGGCTTCGGCCGCGGCGAGAGGGGGCGTTCCCACGTGCGGATAGCCCCAACTACGGCGGACAGGACGCGGGGGCGTTTGCGGAACATGGATGATCGCGACTGGATCAAGTTCCTCGGCACGGCCGGGGCCCGGTTTGTGATGGCCTATCAGTTGCGTTCCTCAGCCGGCACGGCCATCCACATGGGCGGCAAAAATG
>CAYYNS010000225.1:0-329 GCA_964473085.1 uncultured candidatus Brocadiaceae bacterium | reverse complement strand
GAATGTCATGCTGGACCCCGGTCCCGGCACCCTGGCGCGGTGCGCTGCCTGCCGGCCGAAAATTGACGTCGCCAGGCTGGAAGCGGTGATTGTCAGCCATGCGCACCTTGACCATTCCAACGACGCAAGCGTTCTTGTTGACGCCATCACGGAAGGCGGCGCCAGGAAGCGCGGCGTGGTGTTTGCGCCCGCCCAGTGCCTGGAGGGTCCAGAGGCAATCCTGTTTCGCTACCTGCGCGACTTCCCGCAACAGGTCAAAGCGCTCAAGGCCCGTAGCGAATACGAGCTGGACGGGCTGAGCTTCTGCACTTCGGAACGCCACCGCCACG
>CAYYNS010000224.1:1760-3768 GCA_964473085.1 uncultured candidatus Brocadiaceae bacterium | reverse complement strand
CGTGGCTGTCCACCGCCTCAACCGGCGGGTCCACCGGATAGTTCGGTATGTTCCGACAGAAGGCCGCGGTCACCGCCAGTCGGCAGGCAGTCATGTGGTCTTCCATGTAGTCCTGCGGCGAGTGAATCAGCAGGATGCTGGGATTGACCTGCCGGACCACCGCGCAGAGCTTCATGATGAGGTCCTGCGCGTAGAAGACGTTCAGGTCGTCCACGATCGGCTCGTGATAGACCGCGCCCAAAACGGCCGCCGCCTCGCGGGATTCCTGGGTCCTTACGTTAGCCGTCTCCTGCTTGGTCATCGTAGCGGACCCGTAGCAGCCGTTGGCGATGTTCATGTAGTGGAGCTCGAAGCCCGCCTGACCGAGCAATAGCAGCGTGCCCCCCATGCCGAACTCGATGTCGTCGGGATGCGCCCCGACTGCGAAGGCGACCCGGCTGACCCTCTTGCTGGCAGGCCTGGGCATCTCGAAGCTTCCGCGCGCGGACACCGCTCGCCGACCTGGCGCCGGCTGCGACCCGAAGAGACCTGTTCGGCAACGGCGTGCGTATTTTAGCGCTCGGCCAGACCATTGCAAGCAGACCGCGCAAGGCCCGCCCCAGCACCACTCACTGCGACTCTCCAGCCCTGAGATAGGGTGAGGGGGCAGGGAGTTGAGGAAAGCCGTATCTGGTTGAAGGCTGCTTCGGCCCTTGTCTGCAGGGGAGGAGGTGCGGGTAATATGCGTCGCGGCAACAGGATAGAGGCCAAAAGGCTTGACATCGGTCACTGGCGACGTCAAGCTCAGGGAGTGTCAGCAGCCGGGGGTCAGGCCTCCTTTGCTTCAGAAATGGCTGGCCGCTTTTGAATCTACGGTAGTGGGGGAGCGGGACTACGGATCCCACACGATCTTCATCGGCAGGACCGAAGCCGCTTACGTGTCCGACAAGCAAGTGCCCGGGATATACAACCTCGGGGCGGACGCTGACGGGAAAAGGGTGTTCAAGGGGCTTGAGGGAGCCAAATAGTGAGGTGCTCCCGATGGTGTGCCACCACAATCACTGCCAGGATCAGAGGAGGTTTGCATGGAAAGGAAACGTTTTGCCGTCATCGGCGTCGGCGGATGGGGAAGCAGGCACGTGAGCGCCTACGCCGACCATCCCCTGGTCGAAGTCGTGGCCATCTGCGATAGGAACCGTAAGGCCCTCGATGCGATGGGCAACAAGTTCGGCATTCAAAACCGCTACGAAGATCACAGGCAGATGTTCGAGTCCGAAGAACTCGACGCCGTCTCAATTGTCACCCCGGACTTCGCGCACGCGGAGCTGGCTGTGGCAGCGATCCAGAACGGCGTGAACGTCCTTATCGAAAAGCCGCTCGCTACCAGCCTTGAGGAGTGCGACAGGATCGGCCAGGCGCTTCGGCAGCATCCGGTCAAGTTCATGGTGGACTTCCACAACCGCTGGAATCCCGCCATGGTCAAGTTCAAAAAGGCCATTGACAGGGGCGAGGTTGGCGAGGTTCAGATGGGCTTCTACCGCCTGAGCGACAACATCTTTGTGCCCACCGAAATGCTCTCCTGGGCTGCACGGTCCACGGTCAACTGGTTCCTGGGAAGCCACTGCATTGATACGCTGATGTGGCTGCTGGACGACGCGGTCAGGGAGGTCTACACCGTCCGCCGCTCGAAGGTGCTCAAGGGCATGGGCATCAATACCCCCGACTCCTATCAGTCGCTGCTCACCTTCCGCAAGGGCGCGACGGTGTTCTTGGAGAACAGTTGGATCCTGCCCCGCTCGCATCCCCTCATTGACTTCAAGGTGCAGCTCATCGGAGACAAGGGGACTCTGAACTACGACGGGCGACCCCACCTGGTGGAGCAGTTCGGCCCGCAGAAGCTCGAGTGGCCCGACCTGGTGGTATGTCCCGAAGTGCACGGCAGCCCCAGAGGGTTCGGCATTGACAGCATCCGCTACTTCGCAGACTGCGTGTGCCTGGACCGGGAGCCTATGTGCGGCTTCGACGACGG
>CAYYNS010000224.1:0-1660 GCA_964473085.1 uncultured candidatus Brocadiaceae bacterium | reverse complement strand
CAGATAGGCGAGCCGGTCTGGGCGACGGTAGAGGTGGAGAACCGCACGCGGCGCCCGCTAGTGCTGCCCGCGCTGGACAATACGACGCTGACCTTCTACTGGGGCCAGCCGGGCACGGCGGAGCGGCGCCGGCGCTGGCCGGTGCTGCCGCGAGGCGCTGCCCCTGAGCCTCGCCAGGTGGCGCCGGGCAAGAGCGAGCGGCGGCGGTTCCTGTTTACGGGCCTCACCGGGCAGCCCGGCCAGTGGGGCATGATGGCAGCCCTGGCCGGATGCATCAGCGATGACAAGCAGGTGGCTGCCTGTGAGCCTTACTACAGTGCCCCTGTCTGGCACGAGGTGACAGACCAGGTGCGGTTCAGGCGAGACCCATACTCCGGCATCATCACCAGGCAGCAGGCGATCGAGCTGGCCAGGGCCGAGGGAGGTGCTGGCCCTGCTGCACAGGCAAAGGCCGTGCTCGTGCCGCTCGGCGAGTCGGGGCTGGTGACGTGGGTGGTGTTCCTTGAGCGCCCTGAGCCGCCGGGCAAGACGCAAGCACTAGAGGTCAATCCGTACAGCGGCGTTGTGAGGCCTCTGCGCACAGGAGAGATCCCCCAGCAAGGAGGAACAGAGCCGTGAAAAGGCTGCTGGCCGTCGCGGCTGCACTGGCCGGGCTTGCCGCAGCAGGGGCACAGCCCGCCCCGCCGGAGGGCGTCGAGTTCGCAGCGCCCGACGGCATCGAGACCCACCTGATCAAGGTGCTCAGGACGACCAACAAGGCACAGACCAACAGGTATGTGCCAAAGGTCTACAACTTCACGCGCACCAACCCCTACGACGCCCTGCGGTTCATCGCAAGGCCACTGGACATCGAGGAAGGGGCCTGGTTCATCTTCGGCAAGCCACAGAGCCCTGACGACCCCGGCTCGGTCAGGGGCGGCAAGGTCGTGGTGGTTGCCCCCGTCTACCAGCTCCCCTACCTGGACAAGCTGATGGCGACGATTGACGCGCCGGGCCTGACGACGTCCTCGGGCGATGAGGCCTTCTACTACCGGCCCGCCCATCGCCATGTCGAGGACACCGAGTGGGTGGGGCTGCTGTCGGCCCTCGGACAGGGCCCCGACAACGTCGCCGACCAGGAGGTGAACGCCTTTCTCTTCTACGACTCGCCAGGGGCCATTGAGGACGTGAAGCGCTGGCTGCCGCTGGTGGACCAGCCGCCCGCACAGGCCATGATCGAGGCCACGATCTACGAGATCGAGCTGGACAACGACGACCGGATCGGCCTTGACTACGCGGCGTGGAAGCGCGGGCCGGGCCGCGACCTGTTCCGGGCGGGCCTATTCTCGGAAAGGGAGCACATACCCACGCTCGAAGGCGGCGAGCCCCTGTTTGACAGCGGCGTGCCCGCAGGCACCTACAGCCTGCCCGGGCACAGGTTCCAGAGCAGGGGCAGGTATTGTAGCTGGATCATTGACGTGCCCAGCGCTTACTTCGACTTCCTGGTCAGCAAGCAGAAGGCCCGCGTGCTGACCAGCGCCAAGCTGCTTGCACGTAATGGCGTCCCGGCTGCCCTGGAGGCGGTGGACAGCATCTTCTACTGGGGCACGGCGGGGGCCGATGACAGCAATGAGCAGGGCCAGGCCCGCGAGCGTGAGATGGAAAGCAAGCACCTCGAAGC
>CAYYNS010000223.1:3161-3786 GCA_964473085.1 uncultured candidatus Brocadiaceae bacterium | reverse complement strand
AACTGGACGGTGCGTTGCATTGGCATCGTTGCCTCCTGGGTGAAAACTAGGGACAGTGGGGCTGTTGAAAAACCCATCTGAATGTGATAGAATATGTGCTGTTGGTCGCAGACCTTGCCGCAGCAGGGATGGCACCATGATCGGCACACAGGAGCGCTGGCAGGAAGAGCTGTTCGTTGCCGCCCCGTTGAGCGCGCTGGTCCCCGACGATCACATCCTCAAACAGGTGGACAAGGTGGTGGACCTCTCGTGGGTGCAGGATGAGGTGCGCGACTGCTACTGCGAGGACAACGGGCGGCCCAGCATTGCGCCGGAGGCGGCGCTGCGTCTGATGCTGGCCGGGTTTGTGCAGGGCATCGTGCACGACCGCCGGCTGCTGCGGGAGGCGCAGGTCAACATTGCCCTCCGCTGGTTTGCTGGCTACCGGCTGCACGAGGCGCTGCCGGATCACTCCAGCCTGACACGCATCCGGCAGCGCTGGGGCGCGGAGCGCTTCCAGCGCATCTTTGTGCGGTCGGTGCGGGCGTGCGTGGATGCCGGGCTGGTGAATGCCGAGACGGTGCACGTGGACGCCACGTTGATCCGCGCCAATGTGAGTTGGGAGAGCCTGAGCGCGGAGCATGCG
>CAYYNS010000223.1:0-3151 GCA_964473085.1 uncultured candidatus Brocadiaceae bacterium | reverse complement strand
GTGCAGGACGAGGTCCGGGACTGCTACTGTGAGGACAACGGGCGGCCCAGCATTGCGCCGGAGGCGGCGCTGCGGCTGATGGTGGCTGGCTTGTTTCACGGCATCGTGCATGACCGCAAGCTGGTGCGGGAGGCGCAGGTCAACCTTGCCATCCGCTGGTTCGCTGGCTACCGGCTGCACGAGCAGGTGCCGGATCACTCCAGCCTGACACGCATCCGTCAGCGCTGGGGCGCGGAGCGCTTCAAGCGCATGTTTGTGCGGGTGGTGCAGGCGTGTGTGGAGGCGGGCCTGGTGAGCGGGGAGACGGTGCACGTGGACGCCACCTTGATCCGGGCGAACGTGAGCTGGGAGAGCCTCAGTGCGGAGCACGCGCAGCAGGTGTGGCAGGAGAACCAGCAACCGGAGCCGGAGGCCGAGCCCGAGGGGGCCACGCCCACGGGGCGCAGGCGACGGGGTCCCAAGCGCCGGCGCCGCAGGGCCAAGAAGCGCAGCCGCACCGATCCCGATGCCAGCATGGCGACCTCGCGGGCGGACCATCCTCTGGAGCCCAGCTTCAAGCAGCACACGGCGGTGGACGACGCCTCGGGGGTGATCCTGGATGCGGCGGTGAGCACCGGGGAGGCCAATGAGGGGTGCCAACTGCAGGAGCAGCTCCAGCGCATCGAGGCGGCCACGCGCACAGCAGTGCAGACGGTGACGGCGGACGCGGCCTACGGCCACGGGCGCAACTACGAGGCGCTCGAGCAGCGCGGCACGGAGGCGGTGATCCCGCCGCCGCGCGAGCCGCGGCGTGCGCGGCGCATCCCGTTGCGGCGGTTCAAGTACGACGGCAAGCACGGCATGGTTCGATGCCCCGGGGGCAAGGTGTTGCGGCCCACGCGCACCAATGCCAAGGGGACGTGGTACCGGGCTGCGGTCAGCGACTGCGCGACGTGCCCACTGCGGGCCCGCTGCGTGCCACCCAGCGCCACGAGCCGGACGGTATTGATTGTGCACGGCTACGAGGCGCTGCTGCGTGCCCGCCGGCGCTGGAGCCGACGGGACGAACGCTCCCAGGAGCTGTATCGTCGGCATCGGTGGCGAGTGGAGGGCGTGCATGGGGAGGCCAAAACCCAGCACGGGCTGCGGCGGGCGGTGCGATGGGGCCTGGCGAACGTGGCCATCCAGGCGTACCTGACGGCCATGGCGATAAACCTGAAGCGCTTGGCGGCGGCCGCGCTGAGCCCGGGGCGCTCGGCGCTGGCGATGCAGCAGGCGCTGACGGCGTGTTGGCAGCATGTTGTGGGCGCCCTTGGTGGGGCTCTGGGTTGGCTGAGGCGTCATGGGTGCCCTCAGTGGCTCCCCAGACCTGGGCCGGGATCACACGCCCCGGCCCTCACGCCATCGCCCAGCGCCCCGGCCTAGCCCCAGTTACCGTCCGGCAACCCGGGGTTTTTCAACAGCCCCACTGTCCCTAGCGCAACTTTGACAGTTCGCGCACGGTCCGGAGTACCATTTGCCCCGCAGAGCCCTCAAGAGGGCCATTGCCCCCTCCGACCTGGCGAAAGAGCGTAGTCACGACTTTATTCCGCAAGCACTTGACTTCCATCGGCCAATGTGGTAATAGTTGGCCAATCATGTATTTACGAATATCCGCCCGCACCAAAGACGGTACCACCTACCGCTACCTCCAGCTCTGCGAGTCCTACCGCAACGAGCAGGGCAAGCCCCGCGTCCGGGTCATCGTCTCATTGGGCAACGCTGCGCACTTCTCCCCAGACGAACTGGAAGGTATGGCTGCTTTCCTGCGGCGCGAAGCCGGCCTGCCCCCGCTCAGGACTCCCCTTCCAGAGGCCGGAGGCTGGAAGCACTATGGCGATGTGGTGGCCCTGCGCCAGCTCTGGGAGGCCTACGGCCTGAGCGAGCGCATCCGTGCCCTGACGGGCTCCACCCGCCGCAGCTTCGACGCCGCCACCGTCATACTCATCGGCGTGCTGAATCGGCTCCTGGCCCCGGCCAGCGAACTGCACACCTGGGAGTGGCACCATCGCTTGTATCTGCCCGAACTGGAGGGCCAGCTCGTGCCCCTGCAACAGTTCTACCGCGCGCTGGATGCCCTGGTGCCCATCAAAGAGCCCCTGGAGGCGGAGCTGTTCGGGCAGGTGCGCCACCTCTTCAACCAAGAGTTGGACGTGGTGTTCTACGATCTCACCTCCACGTACTTCGAGGGCAGCGGCCCTCCCAGCGCCGCCTATGGCTACTCCCGCGACCGGCGCCCCGATCGGCGCCAGATCGTGGTGGCGGTGCTCACCGACGCCCAGGGGCTGCCCTTGGGCTTCGAGATGTTCCCCGGCAACCAGGCCGATGTCACCACGCTCACCACTGCCCTGGAGGTGCTCCAGGAGCGCTTCCGCATCGGCCGCTGCATCTTCGTGGGCGACAGCGGCTTGTTCTCGGCCGACAACCTCGGCGCTCTGGAGCAGGCCGGCTATCCCTACGTGTTGGCGGTGCGCCGGCGCTCGCTGGGCGAGCACGCCGAGCTGGTGCATGTGCCCCTGTCGGCGTACCAGAGCCTGCGCGAGGACCTGCTGGCCTACGAAGGGCCCCCGGCCACCGATGGCTCCCGGGTGATCGTGTGCTTCTCGGAGCCGCGCCGGGTGGAGCAGGAGCAGATTCGCCAGCAGCGCCTGGATCGGGCCCAGGCCTCCTTGGAGGCCCTCCAGCGCCGGGTGGCCCAGGGGCGCCTGCGCGATGCCCGCAAGATCGCCGCCGCCGCCAGCCGCTATCTCGCCGAGGCCAAAGCGGGCAAGTACTTCGGCCTGCACATCCCCCCGCAAGGCGGCCAGTTCGACTTCCGGCTCAATCAGGACCGTCTGCAGCAGGAGACCCAGTGGGAGGGCAAATACTTCCTGCAGAGCAACGTCCCCCACTCCACCCCCGAGCAGACCGTGGACGCCTACTTCGGGCTGCAGCGGGTGGAGACGGCCTTCCGCGGCCTCAAGGACTACCTGCGGGTGCGGCCCATCTATCACTACCGCGAGCAGCGCGTGCGCGGCCATGTGTTCGTGGCCGTGCTGGCCTATCTGCTGCTGCGCAGCCTGGAGCTCAAGCTGGCCCAGGCCGGCTGCCCCATGAGCGGCCGCCGCGCCCTGGCTGTCTCTTATACACATCT
>CAYYNS010000222.1:0-3805 GCA_964473085.1 uncultured candidatus Brocadiaceae bacterium | reverse complement strand
TGCGCTCCAGCGAGCGCTTCAACCACTTCTTCGACATCGAGCTGCTGGGCGGCAGGCCGGTCCCCCCCAGCCGCTTGGAGTTCCTGCTGCTGTGCCGGGAGTCCCGGCTTGAACCATCGGTGGTCGGCACCCTCCCATACGCGGTCCAGGAATGGTACGAGCGCCTGGTGCTCGCCTTCGGCGAACACAGGAAGTTCCCCCCGGACGAGGCGATCCAGAACAAAGTCCTCTACATCGCCGGCGTCCTGAGCCACTACGCGGGCGACGTCGCGCAGCCGCTCCACTGCACGGTCCACTACGACGGCCGCGCGTCCCCCGACGGCACCTCGCCCGGGACAGGCATCCACTTGAAGCTGGACGCCCTGCCGGGCCGGCCCGAGGTCGCCGCCGCCGGCGCAGTGCGTCGCCTGCAAGTCGAGCCGATCCAGGACGCGCTCGCCGCCACCGTGGCGGCCGTCCGCGAGTCCAACCGGCGCGTGGAGCGGGTCTACCAACTCGAGGACCGCTTGCCCCCCGTCGAGGGTCCGCTCGAAGTCCCTCTTGACCCCCAGGTGCGGGACCTGGTCGTGGAGTGCATGGAGGCCGGCGCAGTGCTGACGGCGAGCCTGTGGCACTCCGCCTGGCTGCGCTCGGCGCAGCTCACGCCGCCGCAGTGGCTCAGGTCGCTCCCCACCCGCCGTACGGCAAGCCTGACCGCGGAGCAATGAGGAGCGCTACGTCCCGCACCCGCCGTACGGCGCGGCCACGCGCAGGGGCGGCAAAGGAGGCGCCCGTGGACTACAGGCCGGGAAAGCTCGACCCCGAGCTGCTGGCAGAACTGCTCGCCGGCAACGTCATCCGCGACGGGCGTGTCGTCATCCGCCCGGCGGTCGGAGAGGACGTCTGCGCCATCCGCATGGGCGAGCGCTACCTGGTGGCCAAGACCGACCCGATCACCTTCGCCACCGACCGCATCGGCTGGTACGTGGTGCAGGTCAACGCGAACGACCTGGCGACGGCAGGGGCGCGCCCGGCCTGGTTCCTTGTGACCGTGCTGCTGCCAGAGCGGGGCGCAGACGAGCACATGGTGCGCCAGATATGGGACGACCTGCGCCGCGCCACTGAGGCCCTGGGCTGCGCCCTCTGCGGCGGCCACACAGAGGTCACCATCGGCCTCGGCCGACCCATACTGGTCGGCCAGATGCTCGGCGAGGTCGAGCCGGAGCGCCTGGTTGACAAGTCGAGCGTGCGCCCTGGCGACCGCATACTCCTCACAAAGGGCGTCCCCGTGGAGGGCACGGCCATCATCGCCCGCGAGCGCCGCCACCTGATCTCAGAGCGGTTCCCGCCCGAAGTCATCGAGCGCGCCGCAGGCTTCCTGGAGGCGCCCGGCATCAGCGTCGTGCGCGAGGCCATGGCCGCCTGCGACGCGGGCGGCGTCCACGCCATGCACGACCCCACCGAAGGCGGCGTCGCCACCGGCCTCTGGGAGCTCGCACGCGCCACGGGACTCGGCCTCAGGGCCCATAAGGAGCGCATCCCCATCCTGGAGCCGGGCGGGGCCTTCTGCGCAGCGCTCGGGCTCGACCCCCTCGGGGTCATCTCCAGCGGCACGCTGCTGATCTGCGTCGCCCCCGAGCGGGCCGCCGCCGTGCGGCGCGCAGTTGAAGATTGCGGCGTCGCCTGCGTCGAGATCGGCCAGTTGCTCCCCGCCAGCGACGGCATCGCCCTGATCGAGGCAGGCCGCCAGCGCCCCATGCCCACCTTCCCACAGGACGAGATCACGAAGCTCTGGAGCGACCAGGCGGCGCAAGCCGGGGCTCCGCGCTGAAGCGGGCCGTCCCGCCTGACCTGGCAGCCCTGCCGCTTCGAGATCAGCATGCCAGCCCGGCCCAGGACTGGCGCTCGAGGGGCATATTTGGTAGCCTCATTCCCGGCACGCTCCTCCTGAGGCGCTATGCGCCGTTTGCTGCGAGCGGAGCACGGGATGGCGCGCCGCGCACAGCCGCTGCGCTCTATCCTCAAGGTCATGGGAGGCCATCGGTCATGAAGCGAATCGCAAGGTCAGCAGCTAACAAGTACGAGTTCGATCACCGCCACGAGCCGGCGTTCTCTGTCAAGCCCGGCGAAAGCTTCGTTGTTGAGACGGAGGACGCATGCAACGGGTGCCTTCGGTCAGCCGACGTGTTGCCGCTGCCGGAGAACCTGCCCTTTACGGACGCAACGCCGGCGCGTGGCAACCCCATGGGCGGCCCGGTCTATGTCGAAGGGGCACAGAAGGGAGACCTGCTGGCGGTCACCATCGAGCAGATCCTGGTTGACGACCAGGGCATGACGGCGATCTTCCCGGGAACCGGGCCACTGGCGGACTCCGCAAAATGGCGCAGCGCGGCCCAGCCCTACACTCACATCATCCGCCACCTCCCCGGGCCGAGCGGCACGATGCGCGACGGCGAAGGTGTCTTCAACGACAGGGTTCGCTGGCGACTCCAGCCGTTCATCGGCACGATGGGCGTTGCCCCGGAACGGGAGGTCGAGTCGAGCGCCGTGGGTCAGGGACCATGGGGCGGCAACCTCGACTGCCGCGAGTTCAAACAGGGCGCCACCGTGTTCTTCAACTGCTACCATCCAGGCGGCCTGCTCTACCTCGGCGATGTCCACGCCACCCAGGGCGACACGGAGTTCTACGGGACGGCCGATGAGACGCGGGCGGAGGTCCGATTGCGCTGTGCGGTCGTCAAGGCCAAGAGGGCTGCGTTCGTGCGAGTGGAGAAGCCAGAGTCCATCGTGAGCGTCTACAGCTATCGCCCCCTGGAGCAGGCGGTCGAGTCGGCCATACTCGATCTGATGTCGTGGATGGTTGAAGACTTCGGGCTGACGGAACGGGAGGCCTACATGCACGCGTGCATCAACCCGGAGTTCCGCGTGCACGTCTACCAGATGGTCCGGATCGGCCGCATCCAGTACACGGCCGGCGCCGAGATACCGAGGAAGTACCTTGTCTAGGGGTTAGGCAGACCGCAGCCGGCGAGGAATTCTCCCTGCTACCTAACACCGTCCTATTTGACATCCAAGCCCCGAAGGCGCAGTGAATAGTCGGACTCGGCTTGCCCGGCCTCGCGCCGAACGGCCCTTGACACGGCGGACAAAGACGAGTAGGCTCTAGTATTGAGGCGCGCCCGAGAGGTTCTTGTGTTCTACATAGCTCAACACGAAAGGGAACACACCAACTTGTGCCACGGCTGGCCCGCCTCCGCGAGGGCGCCATAGCGGCTCGCTACGGCGCGTCGGCGCCTTGTCCAGCCGTGCTGAGGGCGCGCTGCGTGCCGCGCTTGGGTTGTTCCTGGCCGCGCCGAGACGAACCGCATGGCATGCGGCATTGCAAAACGAACCTAATTGCTCGCAAGTGCGCCGCCAATAGGTACTTATAGCATATTTTGTTCGGCGCTCCCGGCACCATGTACAGGCAATATGGCACAATAGCGAGGCACGGATAGCGCCCCGCGGCATTGCGATTCACGCCCCGGCTTCGAGTTCGAATCCCGTCCGTCAAGGCAGGCCCTTCTAGCGCCCCCGGCTGGTAGCAGGCTACTGCCAGTCACAGGTACACTCTAGGTGCAATTGAGGTGGCATAATGGTGGCGACCTGGTGTAGTAGACCCGCCGTACGGCGGGCCGATAGTGACACAAAAGTGCAGTCAGGTGACAGGCGGATCGTCAGAACTCGATCCCCTTCTGGGCCGGTCGGCCGGAGTCGAAGGCGTGCTTGACAGAGCGCATCTCCGTGGCCGTGTCGGCAAGGGCGACCAGCCCCGGCGGGCAGCTTC
>CAYYNS010000221.1:0-3829 GCA_964473085.1 uncultured candidatus Brocadiaceae bacterium | reverse complement strand
TGTGTAGGCTCCTTTCCCCTGAGCACGCTACGCACCGCCAGGCTTGAACGTAGCACCCTTGCCCGACTCTGTCAAGCCCCGAATCGAGCGCCGTCCACATGCTTTGACAGTTGGCCCCCGCGCGCTATAATCAGCAGGCGGCGAGCGCAACCTGTCGGTACGGTCAGACCACCCGAACAAAGCTGCATGGCTCACGCGGCGGGGCAGGGATGGTTACCTACAAAGATGCCGGCGTGGACATCGAAAAGGGGGCGGCGTTCGTCGAGGCGATCCAGGCGCTCATGCAGCGCACCCACGACGGCCGGGTGCTGGGCCTGCCAGGCGGCTTCGCGGGCCTGTTCTCCGTTGATTTCGAGGACAAGCTCTGGCGCCGCAACTACCGCCACCCGGTGCTGGTGAGCTCCACCGACGGCGTGGGCACCAAGCTCAAGGTCGCCTTCATGACAGGCCGCCATGACACGGTCGGCATTGACCTGGTGGCCATGAACGTCAACGACATCCTGGTCCTGGGGGCGGAGCCGCTGTTTTTCCTGGACTACCTGGCAACCGGCAAGCTCGACAACGAGGTCCTCTACCAGGTGCTCAAGGGGATATCGGACGGCTGCCGCGAGTGCGACTGCGCGCTGCTGGGCGGTGAGACCGCCGAGATGCCCGGCTTCTACGGCCCCGGCGAATACGACATGGCGGGCTTCGTGGTGGGGATCGGCGAGCGTCGCAAGCTAGTCACTGGACGCAAGATACGGCCTGGTGACGGGGTCGTAGGCCTTGCCTCCAGCGGGCTTCATTCAAACGGCTACTCCCTGGTCCGCAAGATAGTCTTCGAGCAGCAAGGCATGCGGCCCGACGACAGTCTGGCGCGCTACGGCCTTGACCGCCGCCTGGCCGATGAACTGCTGGAGCCCACGCGCATCTACGTGCGGCCTGTGCGGAACGTGCTGGCCGACTACCGCGTCAAGCAGACCGTCCACGGCATGGCGCACATCACTGGGGGCGGCCTGCAGGAAAACATCCGGCGCATCCTGCCAGCAGGGTGCGCTGTGGAAATACGGCCGACCTCGTGGCAGAGGCCGCGCATCTTCGACATCCTCAAGGAACTCGGGGACATCCCTGACGAGGACATGTACCGGACCTTCAACATGGGGGTCGGCCTGGTGCTGGTGGTGGCGCCCTACTACGAGAACAGCATCGTGAGGAAGCTGCGCGAGCAGGGCGAGAAGCCAGCACTCATAGGGCGGGTCGGCAAAGGCGACCGCCAGGTCCGCATTGTGTGAGGCCCTCCGGCGCCGATGAGAGGCGAACGTAACACAGACCGGGATGCGTTGATCAACCGTCACGGGCTCAGCGCTCGACTGGCAGCGCGTGTGCTCGCCCTGCTCGCCAAGAGGACAGACATCACGGCGACGCTTCTAGAAATGGTTGCCTCCCATCCACCGTTGGAGGAGCTGTTGCTGGACAGCAGCCTGCTGGCAGACCCTGCGGCGTGGGACGAGGGGCGCCTGCGGGCACGCGCGCGGGAATGCGGTTTCAGGGACGCCGACCTGCTACGCCTCGTGAGGGGGACGGACGGCTGGTGCACGATCGCCCTGGAGGATGACCTGCTGGCCGAGGAAGCGGAGGCTGCTCAAGGGACGGAGCCATTCACGGGCACCGCAATGGTCCGCAGCACAGCTCCCGCCATCAGTCGGCTTGAGACCGAGGGCCTCTTCACGCCTGAGGAGGTGGCGCGGCTGAAACTGGCAGCGCTGACAAGCCAGAATCAGGAAGAGCGCACCGAGGCGCTGCGCAAACTGGCTTTCGCCCCCATGCCGGGCGCCCAGAAAGCGAGCGTATTTGTCAGCGTGCTTATTGACCCTGCCGCCAACGCCAGGGTACGCCAGGAAGCAATCCGGTCCCTTGAGCTGATCGGCTTCCGCTCCGACCTTGCCGACACCGTGCGCAGGCTCTTCGAGGCAGAGCAAGAGGACATCCTGTATGCCGTCCGACGCCTCGGCATGATGCTGCGGGAGGCGTCAGATCCAGAAGTAAGCGTGGCACTGGCCGTCATACTGCAGCTGTTCGACGAAACGGAGCGCCAGCCGATCATACTGGAACTGCTGCGCCTGGTCGGGCATGCAGCCGCGATCCTGACTCAAAGCCCCCCGAAGACCGAGCAGTTCATCCAGAGCGCCTTGCGCCACCTGAGCAGGGACGTCGAACCACTGCTACGGCCGGTCGAGGAGGCGATCCGCGCGATCCACCGCCAAGCGCCCGAAGCGGTCGAGCACCTGCTGTGGAAGGAGATCGAGCGCAGCACAGAGCCGATTGTGCGGGCCTTCCTGGTTCACTTGAGCGGGTTCCTGATGCGCGACCCACAGAGGCGCAAGGACCTGGCAGCGCTGGCGGTAGCGGAGATCCTCGACCCCCGCCTCCCCGAGAGCCAGCGTTCGCACCTGCGCTACGGGCTTGTGCGCCTGGGCGAGCCGGCCGCACGGGTAGTCCTGGAGCGGCTGCGGGCCGACACGGGCCGGGACAGGGCGGAGGCCGTCCAGCTTCTGGATGTGGTCTGCACCGAGGGCGAGGTCTCCAGCGAAGTCATCAACGAGTCCGTGCGCATGCTCCTGGAGCTCCTCCAGGTGGGCGAGCAGGCGACCAGGCGACGTATCCTGGAGGCTTCGCTGCCGGCAGACCCCCGCGTCGAAGGGCCGCTGCAGCGCAAAGTGGCCACCGAACTGCTGTCACACATGACCGAGTGGCGGCTGCCCACCACAGTGGAGATGATCTGCCGGACGCTGGAAAAGATCGGCGTGCCCGCCCTCCGGGCGCTGCTGGACTACGTGCGCCGCCGCTGCCCGCACGAGGATGCCGAGGACGCCTTCCAGAGCCTTGCGCGGATCGCCCGCGAACACGGCGGTGCTGTGCCGGATGAGCTGGCAGGCGAGATGCTGGACTTCTGCACGAGCCTCTTTGACGACACGCGGGTGCAGAGCGGAGGATTCGCGATCTCCCTTGCCTCCGTGTGCGGTTACTGTGGGCCGGGCAAAGCACGGTTCGAGAGCGTCCTTGCCGCCATGAAGGCGAAGCTCTGGAAAGCGCGTTACACGTTTGAGGTCTTCGAGGCACTCGGCATCCTGGCGGGCTCAGACAACGCCGAGCCCCGCTACCAGGCAGAGCTCTTCGAGCTGTTCGACCGCATCCTGGACATGAAGGCGCCGGAGGTGCTGGGCGTGAAGCGACGCACGCCGGACGGGACGGTCTACGAGTTCGGAGCGGAGGTGCTCTTCGACACGCGAGTGGTGCCGGCAATGGTGCGCGGGCTGGAACGCATCGGCAGTGGCAGCGGCACGCCTGAGGACCTCCGACGCGAAGTCGTGAAGCGACTGCTCGTGCTCTGGGAGGGCGTCTCAAACGTCCGCGTGGTGTGGGGCCCTACCGCGGTGGAAACCCTGATCCGCGCCATCTGCTCCACCGCCTGCTGCCCGCACGCAAGCACGCACATGCGCCTCAGACTGGGCCGCTCCATGCTCAATTCCCTCAACAAGGTCAACGTCATCCGGAGCATGGGCGACATCTGCGCCTACCCCGATGCCGACAGTCAGATGCAGGCCCTATGCCTGGAGGCAGCGGAACGGATGCTGGGCGAGTGGGAACGCTGCGAGCAACAGGACGAAGAACGCAAGATCGCCCTCCTCAAGAGCCTCGGACAGGCTGCGGCCAACACCGCCCTTGATGCAAGCGCCGCTCCCGTGCAGCTCATGCGCCAGAACGTGCTTGCAGCCCTCTTTCAGGGACTCAGGGAAGGCATCCACGAAGTCCAGCGACCGCTTGCGCTCCTGCGGGACTGCCCCGACAT
>CAYYNS010000220.1:0-3835 GCA_964473085.1 uncultured candidatus Brocadiaceae bacterium | reverse complement strand
TGCGCACGGCCTCCGAGTCCGTGTTGATCGCCATCACCACATGGGCCACCGTCCCCTCGTGTGGGTCGCCGCCGTCCGACGGGAGCGAAACGTTTCTCGACACCTCCACAAGCCGGTTGTATTCGCTCCACTCAACGAGCGGCAGGACGGTCACGTCGGCCCCCACTCCCTTCGGGCTGAGTGACAGGCGCACGGCGATCGGGTCGTAATATCGGCGCCAGCGATGGTGATACTGCTCCAGCCACCGCCTGTAGCTGTCGGCCTCCGCCTGCGTGACCTTCACCAGAGGAATCTCGCTGATGGGCGTGAGGAACTCCAGCGTGCCGTACACTGACGAGATCACGCCACCGGAGTCGAGGGCAAGCTCGCCGCTGTCCGGCAAGGGCATCTTGTCGGGAAGCGGTCCTGGCTTGACCTCGCCCCGGGTGAGGGCATCCGTGTATCGCGCCTGGAGTTCAGACATGAATGCGGCAGCCCGCGTGCGCCGCGAGGCGCAGATGCGCCAGCGCGCCCCGCACCAGCGCCTCAGCGCGGCGTCGCTCAGCATGAAGAACGCCGTCTCTTCCGGCTCGCCGCGCCTGTAGTGGTCCCGCATGAACACGTACTCCGGGAGCGACGCCAGCGACGGCGCCTGCCCTTTCTGCACGGCGACGATGCGCCGAAGTTGCTCCAGGGAGTTAGCGGCCACGACGGCGTCGCCAACTGAAGCGAGGTACGAACAGATCGAGCGGTCCGGCGACCGCACGCCCGCGTACGGGACCTCCTCCACCGTTCCCTGCAAGGCAGCCGCCTGCGGGTTCGCCTGCAGTGCGGCACTCAGGCGCGCCTGAAGCAGGCCCTTGAGCACGCCCGCCTCCTTCGGCTCGAAGAGCACGGCAACGTCCGACCCCGTGCGCAAGAAAGGATCGGAGCCCGTGAAGGCCATGCTCCCAATCACCTGGGGTCCGAGGAGCCGGCTCAGGGCGTCCGTCTTCATGCAGAGCTGGCGCTCGTAGCGCTCCGTGGTGCAGGCGTCCTCGCTGCGCGGCTCCAGCAGCCTCAGGACCGGCGTGCCGTAGCGCTTCGCCTCGTCCAGCACGCCGACGTACGCATCGAAGCTGGGGAAGAACAGCGCATGCTGGTCAGCGGGCACGAGCGCGGCGAGCGGGTCCTTCTGCGGCTGCTTCCCGGCGATCAGGGGTGCCCAGTCCATCTCGCGCACGCTGATGCCCGGCAGGGTGCCGATGTCCACCGTCGCCTCGCCGCCCATAGCAGGCGTAACCAGCCGGTCCAGCTGGAGGTTCTCGCTCAGTGCCCGCCCACCCGTGAAGACCGCATAGGTGTCCTCAAGCTCACTGGGAAGCTGGGGGCCCCTGTGCGGCGGGCCCACTGCCTCGCCCTGCCCGGCGGCCAGGGCCGCATTCGTCTCGGCAACCTGATGGCGGAACCACGCTGCCCCCGGTATGCCACGCTGAAGCAGGTATTCGTAATGCTGCCTCCGGGCAACCAGGAAGTCCCGCTTTGCCTCCTCCCTGGCGGCAGAGGCGGGCAGCTTGAAGCGCAGGCGGACCATGCCGGACCAGTCGGCGTTAGGCACGTAAAGCCGCCCGGCCAGGTCCTTTCCCGCCGGAGCCCGCACCGCCAGGTTCACGTTCTCCTTCACAAATCGCGGATCGAGCCAGAACGGCCAGCCTTCCGCCTCGCGGTAACGCACGTAGGCCTCGCCCGGGCCGTCCAGGCGCACATAGGGCACGCGCGTCCGATTGACCGGCTTGTAGGACGGATGCTCTGGGCCGGCCGGCAGCTCCCCCTCGGTGATCTCCAGAGAGGTAATGGGCACACAGTAGTATGCGTCCTGAGCCAGGACCGTCGCTGCCAACAGTATTGTCACAACCCCGATAATGACACCCATCTGCCTCATCGTCTGGTACCCCACAAACGCTTGCAGTCCTGACAACAACCTGCGCGAACGCAGCCCGGCGGGTTTATACCCCGCAGGCCGAGGCAAATCAAGGTTGCCCCGCATCACGACGAAACCCACGGGGGGAACTCCTTGATTATAGCACCCGAACCAGCTATCATCTGGCCGGAAGAACAGATGGGGGCTGAAGACGGTGCCCGCAAGCAGCCGGGGGGCAACGCACGTGGCGATCAAGTACAGGTGCAAGTGTGGCCGCCTTTACAACCTGAGGGAAGAGTTGTCGGGGCGGCTGGCAAAGTGCGCCACGTGCAGGACGGTCTTCCGGGTGCCCAATTTCGAGCTGCCAGCCTACAGGAAACCCGGCGAGGGCTTCGTGCCGTTGCACAAGCCGCGTCCTGCCCAGGGTAAGAGCCCGGAAGGAACCGGCATAGCAGGGATCGTCGCCCCAGAGGCCGCCGAGCGGCCCGCTGCTGAATCCGAACTTGACTTCGCAGGGAAGGAATTCGTGCTCGATCTCGGCGAGGAAACCGCGTGGGCCTACGACAGCAAGTGGCGCAAGCCTGGAGCATGGCTCGGCCGCAACGCCCCGGGGATCGCCACGTTAGTGGGATTGATCGTTATGTTGGGAAGCCTCATGGCGACGATCCTGACGGCTGTATTCGTAATCACCGCCCATGCTGGTCGGAAGCCACCGTTGTTGGATTGCATGTATGTGCTCACCGCCTCGCTCGTGCTCAACGCGGTCTGCTTTCTGGCGGGCCGCATCGCGTCGAAGGGCCGCAGGCTCGGCGTCTATGGCCTGGTGGGCCTGATGTGTGTCTACATTCCTGCGGGCGTAATTGCCGTTATGGCGGGGCGCGGAGTCTACTTTTCTGCAGGCGTACTGGCGCTCGTGGTCGGCCTCATGTGCCTTTTCCCCGCCGCGGCCATCTCATTCGCTTACTGGCGCTGCTTCTCCTGGCGATAAAGAGGAAAGCGCCTGCCGAAGCGGTCCAGGCTTGTCCCCGAGTTTGCCGCGGGCAGGCAGCCCGTCCTCGTTGAGCGTGGACATCTGCCCCGAGGCTGCTGTGCTCTCAACGCCCTGCCCGTCGAGAGTACTTTCCTTCCAGCAGTGCCTGGGCCAGGATGTGCCCTTCCATGGCCCTCTCCAGCGCCCTCTTCGATGAGCCTTGCGGCAGGTCCAGCGTGGCGTCAAGGGCGTAGAGCTTGAAGCGGTACCTGTGCGTGCCGGACGGCGGACAAGGCCCCCCGTATCCCGTCTTGCCGAAGCCGTTGCGGCCCGGGACCCCTTGCGGCTCCTTGCCTGCTGGAACCGCCGCCGTGTCCGGCGGGATGTTCCAGACGATCCAGTGATCGAAGGTGCCCATAGGCGCGTCCGGGTCGTCCATGACAAGGGCGAGGGACTTGGCTCCCTGCGGCACGCCCGCTATTTCAAGCGGCGGCGAGGTGTTTGCGCCGTCACATGTGTGAACGGGCGGGATCTGCCCGCCATGAGCGAAGGCGGAACTGGTCAGTTTCATCGCACCCTCCTTTTCCCTCGGCTCGACGCCGAAGCCTGCTGGTTTCGGCCGGCAGCTTGCGAGCACAGCCGATGCGACCACCAAGGCCAATACGCTCCAGTGGCTGGAATGTGCCCAGTGTGTCATTGTGCCCTCCTTGCTTTCCGTACGCGGCTCAAACTGGCTCCTCTCGCAGCACTTCGAGTATATCCGCGACCTTGGCCCTGGCCAGGCAGATGCAGGAGTCGCACGCGCCGTAGTAGCACCACAGCACACCGTCGCGCACGAAACCGCCGCAAGAGAATATGACGTTGGGCGCATCGCCCGTGCGTTCGTACTGCTCGACGGGTGCGAGCAGCCAGCGGCGGGCACGGCCGGTGAGCTGGTGAGGCTCGTTGAGATCGAGCAACGCTGCACCAAGCCTGTAGAGCGGCCG
>CAYYNS010000219.1:2425-3894 GCA_964473085.1 uncultured candidatus Brocadiaceae bacterium | reverse complement strand
AGGGCCTGCACGTGTATCCCCAGAGACCGCTGGGCGCCGGGAAGGGTAGCCACGCGCCAGCCGCCCGGCTCGTCGAGGCGAGCCCTTCGCAGGGAGGATTGCGATGGGAGCCTTGCTGCGCGCAAAATTGTGGATCGGCCTCGGCTTGATTCTCGTCGTCAGCTTGCTGTTGTTCCTTTTGGGTGCAATGCCCCGTATGCGTAGCAACAACCAGCTCCTGCAAGCCCTGACCGCGCGGGCAGAAGAACTGGAACGCTTCACCAAAGCGGGCTCCAAAAACGAGCTGTGGATTGACCAGCAGAAAGACATAGCCAACAAGTTGCAGGAGCAGGTGCATGCTATCGAATCCAGGCTTCTGGAAAGGGATGCCCTGCTGGAGCGGCGCTTCGACGATCCTGAGTACGAAAAGGAGGGACCGCTGGAATACGGGCGCTGGATGTTCGTCTACAAGCACAACATGACCGCCCTTCGGGAGAAACTGGCCAAAAGCGTCACGCTGGTGACTGTCCCCGATCCCCTGGTGGAGGCACGGTTGGGCCTGGTCTGGCTGAGCGTGAATGACATGCACCAGTTAGAGAAGCAGTACTGGATGCAGAAGGCGATCGTGGACGCGATCGCTGATTTGAATGCGGAGGCCAGGCGTGTTCCAGTCTTTGGGGGTTTTCGGTTTCTGGGCCGGCCTGAGCGCTACATGTCGCCGTCCCACATGGTGAATTTCACGTGCGCTGCCTTCGGCCTGGACGTGGTGATGGATCCCAAATTTCTGCCTGCCCTGCTGCAGAAGCTGCTGGAGGCACCCGATGAGCGTGCTCCTCTCGGTATAGAGCTGACCTCCATCACAATATCGCGGCATGTGGGAGGGCTTCAGGGACAGGCCAGTTCGCCTTCGATGCAGCGAACGGGCTATGCACCGTTCGGCCCAGAGGGCCTTGAGGCGCCGATGAAGGAGGGCCCGGGGCTTGAGGAACAGGCGGGTCTTGAGCCCGAGACGGCCGAGGCCCTGCCCGACAAGATGGTTGCTGTTCACATAGTCGGGTATGTGCCTGACTATGAACAGCCGGAGGAGAAAAAGCCGGCGGCTGAGCGCTCTGGGATAGGCACAACCTATCCCGGGGGGCCGTGACAGCCATGGGAGGGGGTGAACGATGCCAGTGGAGCGGAAGGGGTTCCTTTTTCACCACTTCGAGAAGATCGCCTGCGGCGTGGTTGGCCTCGGATTGATCCTTGCCCTTCTCTACATGTCCGCACGCACCAGCGGTGAAAAGGTATCGGACACAATTCGACGGATAGAGGAGATGACACACCGCGCCACGGAGGTCAAGCCGCCGCCGCCCGCAACGGTCCCTGACTATGTGGCGATATGGGAAAAGGTCTACCAGGTCGGCGAGCCAGGCGAGATGAGGGACTTCGCGAGTCTACCGTTGCCTGTCTACTACGACACGGTGTTCGTCGGTCCGGGCAAGGACCAT
>CAYYNS010000219.1:0-2325 GCA_964473085.1 uncultured candidatus Brocadiaceae bacterium | reverse complement strand
TCTACCGTTGCCTGTCTACTACGACACGGTGTTCGTCGGTCCGGGCAAGGACCATATCCTCAAGTTCAAGGACCCGCTGACGCCCAACTCGGTCCTGGTAGATAAGGAGGAGCCCCGTGGCGGCGTGATCGCGAAAATCGAGCATCCCGTTGGGATGGATTACTCGCAAGTGCGCATCTGGACCACCGCTCAGGGCACGGCGCGAGTGACTGGCGTCAGTGAACAAACGCGTCACATACAGCCCGTAGTGGTTGACCCCCGGGCTGGTATGCGAGCTGTCCCCCCACTCGCCCTGAAGGTGACCCGCGGGCTGACCGGCATAACCGTAACCTTTCAGCCTAACCCTGAGAACAAAGAGAAGGTCGTCGTCCAGGCCTACGAGGTTTTTCGCAAGAGGGCACGCGACATGGACGGCGAGTTCCAAAGGGTGTCTCAGTTGCCCGTGCTGGACTCTGAGCTGACGGACCAGGCAAGGCAGCTCCTGAGGGGGGTTCAGGCGGAACGGGGGGCGGCTGCTGCTGGCGGTGCGGGCGTACCCTACGCGCCGGGACAGCAGGGTGCACCTCACGGCGTATCTGGCACGCCCGGATGGAGAGGACAGCGGCTTGGGCCGAGATTGCCGCCGGCGGAAGCCCCTGGCCCGGCGCCTCCCGTTCCTACCCGTGTGGCTCCCGCTGAGGAAGTCAAGGAGGTGGTCTATACGTGGATGGACGCCGGTAAGCTTCTGCTTGGTGAGACCTACCTCTACAAAGTGCGCACCGTGGCTTACCTGTCGTACCCCAAGGAAAGCGAATTCACCCAAGCCCAGGCCGTCACGACCTTGCCAGCTCGGGACTTCAGGTTCACAGGCCTGGTCGGCGGCAAGGTGCGATTCGAGGTGGCCGTCTTCGAGGGCGGTCACATCCGCAGAAAAGAGTTCCGCAACGCCGTGGGCGACGAGATCGGCGGGCTCGACTACAACCAGGCTACGGCCCAACTGGAGAACTTCCTGACAGGGTGCTATCTGGTGGATTACCACAGGAGCGTCCGATTGAAGGAAAAGACCGGGTTCCGCGATCGGATCATCTTTGTCAACCAAAGAGGTGAGCCGGAGGCGCGCTGGCGCGAGGAGACCGTCGCCCCCGAGCTTTTCGGGGCCGAGACTGCGGGGCCGGTAGCGCCGGTTGGCGGCGTGATTCCGGTCAGTCCCCCTTCGACGCCGCCCGGGGGCGGCGGGGAGTTCGTGCGTCCCTACCGGTGGCGTCCGTAGCAGCGTGTCGAAAGTGGTGAGGCGAAAAACGCTTGCATTTGCGCCCCCACACTGTATCCTAATGCGCTCGACGCGATCCGGCGATTGTCTGTGCGTCAGTCGAGCCTGTGTAACGCGGCAGGGTTTACGCAGAAGCTTCCAGTTGAGGACAAGCGCGATGGGTATCAAGGCAACACTGCGGCTGGTCTTGGCGGTAGTGGCGATGACAGGCCCGGCAGCGCTGCTGGGCTGCGCCGGTGCTGCGCAACCTCAGCAGGCGCCGCTGCAACAAGAGGCCACCACGGCCGTCAGCGTGTCGGCAGAGCCCGTCCAAGAACCAGAGACGCAGCCGGAAACTGCGCCGCCCGTCGAGCAGCAGGACAACGTCGCCCGGCTCCTCGCCCAGGCGGAGGCGGCGATCGGGCAGTGGGATTTCCCGGCCGCCAGAGACGCCCTTCAGCAGGTCAAGGGCACAGGCCTCTATGCCGGCGACCAGGCCGTGCGGGACAGAGCCGATGAACTCGAGCGGCGGCTCGACCTTGCCGAGCAGCAGGTTGCCGAGCAGGGGGCCGAGCTTGCCAGGATCCTGGAGGCCGTTGATGCGGCCGTCGCTGCCGGCAACTTCGCCGGCGCCAGCGCCAGGCTGGCCGGGGTAAAAGAGGGCATGCTCTACGAGCGCGACGAAAAGGTTCGCGCTGAGGTCGCCGCACTGGAGGAGAAGCTTCAGGCAGCCGAACAGAAGGCAGCCCAGGAAAGCCAGCAGGTGTCGGCCATGCTCCAGGAGGCGGAGGCAAAGATAGATGCTGAGCAGTTCGCCGATGCCGCCGACCTTTTGCAGCGGGTGCAGGCCACAGGAGTCTACGCGCAGCAGAAGGCCCTCCGGGACAGGGTTACCAAGCTGAACAAGGAGCTTACTGCCGCTAAGAGGAAGGCCGCGAGGCGCCTCTTTGATCAGGCCGTGCAGGCTTATGAGACGGGGAACTACGCCTCGGCCAGCGGGCTCCTGGACGAATTGGATAGGTGGAATGTTGACCTCGGTCGTCGAAGCAACGCCAGGCTGGCCGCCATGCGCCAGGAAGTGAGCGCCGTCCTCGAGC
>CAYYNS010000218.1:0-3939 GCA_964473085.1 uncultured candidatus Brocadiaceae bacterium | reverse complement strand
CCTCCGGCCGAAGGCTCGCCATACCGACCGACGGACTGCTCATACCGGACCGCCTAGCGCGGGTCCTGGACATCACGCAGGGGTCGGTGGTGACGGCCGCGCCCTACGTGCGGGGCAAGAAAGAGACCACCGTCTCTGTGCGCGCCGTGGCCGAGCAGTACTTCGGGCTGACGGCTTACGCGGACCGCGCCCACCTGTCCAGGCTGCTTGGCGAGGCCGACATGATCAACGGCGCGCTGGTCACGATGGACGAGGGCAAACTGGAAAACGTGATAGACAGGCTCAATGACGTGCCCGGCGTCAGCGGCTCGATGTCAAGCCGCAGGATCATGGAAGCCTTCATCGAGAGCGCTCGCGCCGTGATCGCCGTCACGACGCTCATCATCGCCCTCTTCGCCGGCTCGATCGCCCTGGCCGTGATCTACAACGCCTCCACGATAAACATCTCGGAGCGCGAGCGCGAACTGGCCACCCTGCGGGCAGAGGGCCTGAGCGCCGAACAGGCAGCCCGCGTCGGCACCGATGACATCCTGCTGCTGGGCGCCCTCGGAATCGCCCTCGGCCTGCCCCTCGGCGGCCTGGCCTGCAAGGGCCTGGCACGGCTCTACGAGACCGATCTCTACAAGATGCCAGCGGTGGTGTTTCCCCGCACCTACGTGCTGGCCGTGGCATTTGTCATCGTTTTCCTGCTGGTCTCCCGCTACATATGCAAAAAGAGGGTCGCCGCCATTGACATAGTCCGTGCACTCAAGACCAGAGAGTGAGCGATGAGAAGGTTGCTGCGCACAGTGGGTTGGCCGGTGGCGCTCGCCGTAGCCGCCATCGTGGCATACCTGCTGGCAAAGGCAAGGCCCGTGCAGGTGGAGGCTGCCACCGTCGTGCGCGGTCCCCTGGAACAGTACATCACTGAGGAGGCGACCACCCGCCTGCGCACCACGCGCGCCGTTACCGCCCTCACATTCGGCATCGCCGCCAGGATCGAGTTTGAGGAAGGCGACCCGGTCAAGGCGGGCCAGCTCATAACCACCATCAGCGACACGCAACTGGCGGCGCTGCTCGAACGCGCTCAGGCACAGGTCAGGGAGATGGAAGGCTACCTGGAGGGCACCAGCGCCCCCCTGCCGGAGAAATCCGAGATCGAGGCTGCCCAAAAACGGGCCGACGCCGCAGCACTGGAAGCAGAAGTGGCCCGCAAGAACAAGGAGGTGGCCGAGCAGAACCACGCCCTGGCCCTCAAGGAGCTCCAGCGCACCGAAGCGCTCGCCGAAAAGGGCGTCGTCACGGAGGAGGCGCGCGACCGCATCGCAACTAGTTACGAGGTCGCCCAGCGCGAGCTGGCCGCTGCACAACTGCGCCTCCAGGTCGCCGAAATGCAAAAGGAGGTGGCGGCCCTCCAGAAGCAGGTCCTCCTGGAATCCATGGACGACACCGAGTACCTGAAAAAGGTCTACGGCGCCCGCATCGAGCAGATCGGCGCCGAGATAGCCCTCCTGCAGGAAGAGCGCGTCAAGACCGAGGTCCGCTCGCCCATTGACGGCCTGGTGCTGGCCAAATACGTGGACCGCGAGGGCTACGTCAGCCCGGGAGCCGAGCTTGTGCTGGTGGGCGACATGAACTCGATCGAGATCGAAAGCGACATCCTCAGCGATGAGATCCCCGGGGTCCACGTGGGCCAGACCGTTCGCCTGGAAGGAAAAGCCATCACGGATCCGACGGCCACGGGAACCGTAAGGAAGATCTACCCAGCAGGCTTCACCAAGGTCTCCGCGCTCGGGGTGCGACAGCAGAGGGTCAAGGTGCTCATAGAGTTCGACAACTCCCGGCTCCACCTGGGGCCTGGCTACGGCCTCGACATCAAGATCGTGACTGAGGCCAGGCAGGACGCCGTCTTGGTGCCGGCAGCGGCGGTCTTCGCCACGGCCGAGGGCATGGCCGCCTTCAAGATCAGCAACGGAAAGGCCGCCCTGGCGCCCCTGAAGATCGGCATCCGGGGCGAGGACCACTGGGAGGTGCTCGACGGCCTGGAGCCCGGCGACAGGGCGATCCTGCATCCGCCATCCAACCTCAGGCCCGGCCACCGTGTGGCGGCACCCTGATGCAGGCGCCGCTGGGGCGCCTTTGTTGGCTAACAAGTAGGGGCACGCCTTGGCGTGCCCGAAACCGTTGCACAGGAACGAAAATGCGGGCACGGCCCGCCGTACGGCGGGTGCCCTTACCATCCCATTCTCTACCCAAAGGTCAACAGGTAGGAGAAGGCCCACAATGGGAACACCCTTCGGCGTCTGCCCTGAAGCCCACCAGGTTGTCGAGGATGCAGCAGGCCGTCGGATCGTCCTCCGCACGCCGTATTACCAGGTGGCGCACAGCCTGGAGCTGGGGGGCGCAATCAGCGAGATCATCCTCGTGAAGGCCCGGCCGGAGAGCCTGCTTCTTTCGCCCTGCCGCTGCGAGGTGGGCCTGGCGGGGGCGCCGAAACCCTTCGCCCCGGCAGGCAAGGCCCGCCTGGAAACCGCCCAGGACGGCGACCAGGTGCGGCTGAGCTTCGAGGGCCCGCTCCAGGACGCGGACGGCGCGGACTGCGGCATCATGCTAAAGACCACTTACCGGCACAACTGGGGATACATGCGCATCCGGCAGGAACTCGAGTTTCCGGCCGATGGCCGGGAGGTGAAATGGGTCCTGCTGCACGGTTGGACGCTGCGGCCGGAGATGACGCACTTCGGGGTGCGGCCGGGGGCACCGACGGAAGCCTCGCCGCACCCGCCCGCCTTCGGGGTGTGCCAGTGGGGGCGGCTGCGCCCGGGGCGCGCATTCGACTGCGCCTACGAGAGCCGGCACGTGCCGCGCTACGTCTGCTTCGCCTCGCCTGGACGCTACGGGCTGGAGTGGTTCGTCGGCTCGGAGCTTGCGCAGTGGGACTACCAGTTGGTGGGCCGGCCGGGGCACGGCAGCCTCTGCGTGGCGTCCCAGCCCGATCCACCGGCGGTGGTGCTGCGCCTCTGCGTGCTCGATCTTCCCCGCGGCAGCCTGCGACTGGCCGGGCGCTACGCGTTCGACTCCTATATCGGCATCCCGATCATCACGGGCCGCGCGCACCTGCCCTTCCTCCACACGTCCTTCAACCGCAAGCACTGGCCCACCGACCAGGCCATCAAGCAGTGGGCCCGCAGCGGCATAAGGACGGCCCATTTCCACCACGACGGCGACAGCTTCAAGGACGGCCTGTTCTGGCGCGACGGCACCTATCCACCCTTCGGTCCCGATGACATGAAGCATTACGACCGTGTCATCGCCACCTGTCACCGTCACGGCATCCGCGTGGCGACCTACTTCTCGAACAAGGAGCTCCATCCGAGCGTTCAGGCGTGGAAGGACCACGGGCAAGGGTGGGCGCGGCTGCCGGACGACCGCTGGGAACAGGTCCACAACTACTACTCGGGCGACGAGTTCGGCGCCCAGATGTGCCTGCGGTCCGGGTGGCTGGAGTTCTTCAAGAACTACGTTGACACCGTCCTTTCGCACCACGACCTGGACGGGACCTATTACGACTGGAACATGGCGCTCTACTGCCACAATGTGCTCCACGGGGGCGCAGGCGAGCTGCCGCCGCCCGGCATCGGCGCCCTGGCAAGCTCGCCAGCGGGCCACTGGGACATGGACGAGCTGCTTGAGCTGATGCAGTGGACGCGCCGCCGTGTCGGCCCGGACGGCCTGATGATCGTGCACAACACTATGATGCCGATGGCGGCCACGGAGAACTTCGCGGACTACGTCGTGGCGATGGAGTGGGGCTACACGCCGCTTGCAATCGCCGCCCCGGACCTGGGGGACCTGCCGCTGGAGTGGAGCTTCATGGGCGCCCGCTCCCGCGGCGTCATCGGCTACGGCTGCCTCGCCCCCGGCGCGCCGGAGAGCCTCCGACGCCAGATGACCGTGCGC
>CAYYNS010000217.1:0-3949 GCA_964473085.1 uncultured candidatus Brocadiaceae bacterium | reverse complement strand
GAGAACTGGCGTTCCTCAACAGCAACACGCGCATTACCCTCTCGCGGGAAGGCAGCGCCGAAGAGGAGACGTTCCATTACGAGAACGGCATAACGGAGTTCGTCTCGTTCCTCAACCGCGACAAGGCCCAGGTCCATCCGGACGTGATCCACGCGCGAGGTGAGGTGAGGGGAAGCGCCTGCGAGATTGCCCTCCAGTACAACGACGGATACAACGAAATCGTGCTCTCGTTCGCCAACAACATCAATACGGTGGACGGGGGCACCCACCTGAGCGGGTTCAGGGCGGCCCTGACTCGCACGTTCAACGCATGGGGGCGGGACAAGGGCATGCTCAAGGACACGGTTCCAACGGGCGACGACTACCGGGAGGGCCTGACGGCCGTGGTGAGCGTCAAGCTGCCTTCCCCGCAGTTTGAGGGGCAGACCAAGACACGTCTTGGCAACCGTGAGGTGCAAGGCCTGGTCGAGCAGGTGGCAGGGGAGCAGTTGGGCATCTACTGTGAGGAGCACCCGCGCACCGCGCAGGCCGTCGTCGAGAAGGCGCAGGATGCGGCGCGGGCCCGGGAGGCGGCCAGGAAAGCCCGCGATCTGACGCGCCGCAAGAGCGCGCTCGGCAGCGGCAACTTGCCTGGCAAGCTGCGAGATTGCTCCCGCCGCGAGCGCGACGGCACGGAACTGTTCATCGTCGAGGGCACCAGCGCCGGCGGCACGGCCAGCATGGGGCGCGAGCGCGAGTTCCAGGCCATCCTCCCCTTGAGAGGCGTCGTCCTGAACGTGGAGAAGGCGCGGGTGGACAAGATGCTGGCCAACGCGGAGATCGCCGCGCTCATCAGCGCCCTGGGCACCGGCATCGGCCAGGAGGACTTCAGCCTTGAGAGGCTGCGCTACGGCAAGGTCATCATCATGACCGACGCGGACATTGACGGCGCACACATCCGCACGCTGCTGCTGACGTTCTTCTTCCGGCAGATGCCCCAGATCATCGAGCGCGGCCATCTCTACATCGCGCAGCCGCCCCTCTACAAGGTCACGCGCAAGGGCAAGCACCAGTACGTGCAGGACGACCGCGAGCTGCAGAAGGTCCTGCTGGCCCTCGGGGCGAGTGAGGCCACCTTCGAATACAGGCCCGATGAGCGCGGCGTGGTCGGGACGCTGGACACCGACAGGTTCCGCCAGCTCCTGCGCCTGCTGTCTGCGCTCGAACAGCTCATGCACCGCATCGAGCAGCAGGGCACGCCGTTCGCCGAGTTCCTTGCCCTGCGCAACGGCACCGGCGGCCAGCAGTTCCCCCTCTACCGTGTGCTCCACACGGACCACGAGGGGCAGGACCGGGTGGTGTTCTTCTACAGCGAGGAGCAGTACGACAGCTTTGTGCTGCGCCTCCAGGAGGACCTCAAGGCGCGTGGTGAGGAGCCGGAGATCATCGAGGAGGACGACTACGAGGGGCTTGCCCGGGCCCGCGATGCCCGTAACGTGATCCGGCCCCACAGGATCCACGAGGCGGCGGCACTGGCACAGGTGGTTGCGGAGATCGAAAGTTACGGCATTCCCTGCGGCTGTCTCCTGCCCGGCAGCGAGGAGCACCGGGAGGCCGCCGAGTTCTTCATCCGCTCCAACAGCGAGGTCAGCAAGGTTTCGTCCCTGTCGGAAGTCATCCCTGCGGTCCGGGAGCTCGGCCGGCGGGGGCTCGACGTGGAGCGCTACAAGGGCCTCGGGGAGATGGACGCCGCCGAACTGGCTGAAACGACGCTGCGGCCGCACTCCCGCAAACTGGTCCAGGTGACGGTCGGGGACGCCATCGTTGCCGACAAGTACTTCAGCATCCTGGCGGGCAGAGACGTG
Source organism: uncultured candidatus Brocadiaceae bacterium (assembly GCA_964473085.1). Classification (GTDB taxonomy): domain Bacteria; phylum Planctomycetota; class Brocadiia; order SM23-32; family SM23-32; genus CAYYNS01. The sequence continues at coordinate 2,105 of CAYYNS010000217.1, read as the reverse complement.
AAGCGGCGCCGCGAGTTCATCGAGATGCACGCGCTGGAAGTCAGCAACCTGGATGTGTAGCGGCACACAGCGGGGGTCTGGGCGGCGGCTCCTGGCGGGCGGAGGAACCGCGCATGACGCAGTTCGACGTGCAGGTCCAGTGCCCCGCTTGCGGCGTGCGGTTCCAGGTGCCCCGCATCCGGCAAGGGAGCATCGAACAGTGTCCCGTCTGCGCGTTTCGCGTGGCCGTTCCGGGGAAAGCCGCGTACGAGGAGGGCGCGGGGCCGTCATCTGAAGAAGAGGGCGAGCTCGCGGTCGGACAGCAGGAGGTAGCGGCCCCTGTGGCGCCGCCAGAGGGCCGGCTGTCGGGCCGTTGCGTGGTGTGCGCCGCTCAAGAAGGGCGCCTCAATCCCCTGGCTGTGGTTCCGCTGATCTGCCAGCACACCGGCCGCGTTCCCGTGGAAGCGGGCCTCCAGGTAGCGAAGGGCATGGGCGTGCTGGCGGAGGGCGTGCCGTGCGCCGCGGCGCGGCAGTTGGCGCAGAGCCTGGCGGGCGTTCAGGTCCCTGCCTTCGTGCTTGACGAGGCCCTGGTGCCGCAGGTCGCCAGGGAGGTGGCCATCGTGCGGGTCCACGATGCGGCGGGCGAGGCGCTCCTGCTTCAGACTGACACCCGGGGCTCGGTGCGTAGCGTGCCCTGGGACCGCGTGGCCGGCGGATTCTGCACGAAGATGCACGTTGTGGCGGGCGGACCGACCGAGCTTCGCGTCGAGCGCAGGTCTTACTACGCGCCGGGCGCAGGCAGGGCAGAAAGCACGCGCTACCACGCGGTGCCCCGGCCGAAAGAACGCTACCCGCAGTGCACGCTGCTGCTGGTGGGCAGGGGCGGCGCCCTTTACAGCGTGCGCTTCTCCGCCAGCCAGGTCCGCTACGAGTACCTGGGCGAGCGGCGCACCAGCAGTTTGCTTCAGAACCTGCGTCTGCTGCTGGCGGACCTGGTCGAGCACTGCCCGCACGGTTTCTTCCCGGAAAGCACGCGGCAGGTGGCCACAGGCCAGAGCGCACGGATCGCGCGCCTGTCGGCACCCGAGGACTATGAGCGGTGCCTGCGCTGGGTCCTGTGCTGCCTTGGCCATCGGTGGTACGGAGAACGCGCCGCTTGAAGACGGCGAAGGGGCGGACGGATAACCCACATGTCGGATGAGAGGCACGCTGCGGCAGGCATGACTGGCACCGAGAACATCCCGGAACGGATCCTCATCGAAGAAGAGATGAAGGACGCTTACCTGACGTTCGCCATGAGCGTCATCGTGAGCCGGGCGTTGCCGGAGGTGCGCGACGGGCTGAAGCCCGTGCAGCGGCGCATCCTGTACGCCATGCACGAGCTGGGGCTGGCGCCGCGCGCCAAGCACCGCAAGTGCGCCGTGATGGTCGGCAACACGCACGGCAACTACCACCCGCATGGCGACGTGGCGATCTACGACGCGCTGGTGCGCATGGCGCAGCCGTTCAGCTTCCGCTATCCGCTCATAGATGGCCAGGGGAACTTCGGCTCGCTCGACGCCGACCCGCCGGCGGCGATGCGCTACACGGCGGCGCGGCTCAGCGCTGTCGGCGCGGACATGCTGGAGGACATCGCCCTGGAGACCGTAGAGTTCGTGGACAACTACGAGGGCACGCGCAAGGAGCCTCTTGTCCTGCCCGGCAAGTTCCCGAACCTGCTGTGCAACGGTGCCAGCGGCATAGCGGTGGGCATGGCCACGAGCATCCCCCCGCACAACATCCGCGAGCTCTGCGACGCGCTCGTCAAGGTGATTGACAACCCCGACGTTACGGTCCAGGAGCTGCTGGGCGCCTTGCCGGGGCCCGATTTCCCCACCGGAGGCATCATCTGCGGGCGCCAAGGGATCGCCCAGGGCTACGCCACAGGCCGCGGCACCATCACCGTGCGCGCGCGCACCCGTGTCGAGGAGGCAGCCAAGGGCCGCCAGCGCATCGTCATCACCGAGATCCCTTACCACGTCAACCGCGAGACGGTGGTGGAGGAGATCGCGGAGGCCGTCGAAAGTGGCAGCGTCAAGGACGTTGCCGATATCCGCAACGAAAGCGACAAGAGCGGCACGCGCATC
>CAYYNS010000216.1:0-3950 GCA_964473085.1 uncultured candidatus Brocadiaceae bacterium | reverse complement strand
AGGGGCACAATCTGGATTTCCTGCTCTGCGCCATCAAGGTGCTTCGGCCTGCTGGGGGGCGGATCGTCTTCGATGAGTTCCACCATGGCTACGTCAGACCGAAAAGCTTGCTGAGCCTTTTGTCCCTTGAGGGAACGTTGATAGCAGCACTGCAGCTCGGGCTGTGCGGATTGCTCTACGTGGTGCTGCAAGGCCGACGTATGGGTCCGCCCGTTGAACCACGGGCGGCACAGCAGGCCACAGCGCACCGCTATCTGGAGGCTGCCGGGCAGCTCTACAGGCAGCACTGCACCCCGGCGGAGGTTGTGACAGCCTACGGCACCTTTGTGGCCCGCGCGCTGAGACGCCCGGGCAAGACGCGCCCGGCTGCAGTTGCGCCCGAAGCCCGGACGGCAGCCAGCCTTCGGGATGATGCGGACGAGGTCGCAGCGCTGCTTGAGGCTGTTGCCCGTAGAGGCGGCTCGCGCGTGGGCCCTGCCGAGGCGACCGCGCTGGTTAGCAAGCTCGGTGAACTGGCAAGGAATGTTCGACCCGAGAGGGCGAGCGGGACTGTGCGTCCTTTCACGCAGGAGAGATTCCATGCTCCAGGAAGCGCGGCAGATCGTTGAAGGAATCGCAGGCGAGATCAGAAAGGTTGTCCACGGACTGGACCCGGCGATAGAGGATGTCCTGATTGGGTATTTCTCCCGCGGTCACGTGCTTCTGGAGGGCGTTCCAGGCACCGCCAAGACCTTGCTGGCCCGTGCCCTGGCGCAGAGCCTGAACAGAGGGTTCAGGCGCATCCAGTTCACGCCCGACCTGATGCCTGTGGACATCGTCGGGACGCGGGTCTTCGACCTTGCGACGCGCACCTTTCACTTCCAGGCAGGGCCCATATTCACGGACATCCTGCTGGGGGATGAGATCAACCGGACCCCGCCCAAGACGCAGGCGGCGCTGCTGGAGGCCATGCAGGAGCGGCGCGTCACGGTGGACGGCATCCCGATGCCGCTGAGCGAGTTCTTCTTCGTCATCGCCACCCAGAACCCCCTGGAGTTCGAGGGGACGTTTCCCCTGCCGGAATCCCAGTTGGACCGCTTCATGCTCAAGGTCATGATCTCATATCCCGATGAGGCTGCGGAGGTGGAGGTTCTGCGCCAGCATCACGAGGGCTTCAGGATGACGGCCGACCCGCTTCCCGGCGTGGAGCAGGTAGCAGGGGAGGAGGAGATACGGCTTGTCTGGCAGGCGGCCGCCGCCGTTCGGGTCCACCCAGAGGTGATGCGCTACGTGGCCATGCTCACCCGTCAGACTCGCCGCATGCCAAGCCTGGTGCTGGGGGCAAGCCCGCGGGCCGGGACCGACCTGCTGACCGCTGCCAAGACCCTTGCGATGTTCAGGGGCAAGTCCTACCTGACCCCTGACGAGGTCAAGCGCGTGGCAGCGCCGGTTCTTCGCCAGAGGCTTCCCCTGCAGCCGGAGGCGGAGATCGAAGCCCAGACGGTCGAGGCTGTCCTTGAAGAGGTCTTTCGCAGTGTGGACGTGCCGAGGATGAGCGATGCCGACGCGTAGGACGCTGCTAATCTTGAGCGCGGCAGCGGCCTTCTTCCTGCTGGCCGCGGTGAACAGGGCCGCCGTCTACATCGGCTTGGCGGCGGACGTGGCTATAGTGTTTCTCTTGCTGATTGATCTCAGCAGCCTGCCGGGCAGCGACGAGGTGGAGATGCTTCGGCGGCACCAACGCGTGCTCTCCCTGGCAGAGCCGAACAGCGTCGGCCTGACCCTCGTCAACAGGTCTGGCCGTCCCCTGAGCGGGATTCTGCAGGACAATCCCCCGCATCAGTTCCGCCGCTCGCCGGAGCAGTTATATGTGGACGTGCCAGCACGCTCCCGCGCTGAGCTGGACTATGTGCTCGTCCCACTGGAGCGGGGGCGGTTCTGTTTTGCCGACGCCGTGCTGCGCGCGAGAGGACCGCTCGGCCTGGTCTTGCGCGACTACCGGCTGTCGGGGCTGGCGGGGTCAATGGGAGGACAGCAGGATTCATCCTTTGTCGTGTATCCCAGTGTGCGCTCCACTGTACCGCGCCGCATGGCCGCCCTCTCCCGCGACATGGAAACGGGTTATCACCGCCTGCAGCGGCAGATCGAGGGCACCAGCCCCTCACAAATCCGGCAGTGGGCTCCCGGAGACAGTTACCGCGACATCAACTGGAAGGCTACCGCTCGCTATGACCGACCCATGGTGACTCAGTACGACACGGACAGGAATCAGGCGATCTACGTCTTCGTGGACTGCGGTCGTCTGATGCGCACGCCGCTGGGCCCGCTGCGCAAGCTCGACTACGCCGTCTGTGCCTGCGCGGACCTGGCGCGGGTGGCCACCGAGCGGGGGGACCACGTCGGGCTGTGCTGCTTTTCCGACAGGGTGAAGGTCTGGCACGATGCGAAAGGCAAGCGCCAGCACCTGCTGATGATCCTCGACAGCCTGGCGACGCTGCGGGCCGATGGTAGCGCCACCGACTACAACGGCGCCGTCAGCGCCTTCCTTGCGCGCGCCAGGAGAAGGTCCCTGTGTCTGTTCTTGACGGCCCTGACGGAGTCGGAGAGCGCCTGGGAACTGATGCGCCGTCTTCGATCGCTGCGACCCCGGCACGTGCCCGCAGTTGTCTCGCTCAGCGACCCTGTCCTGGAGGAAGCGATGCGGCACGAGCCCCGCAACTACGAGGAAGCCTGCCGAAAGCTCGCTGTGGCAGACCTGAGGGAGGAGGTCGAGCTGTTTGGTGAGAAGCTCAGGCAGAGCCAGGGCTACTTTCTGGAGGCGCCTGCCGATGCGCTCTCGTTGGCGGCCGTGCAGACCTACCTGGATGCGAAGTCCAGAGGGCTGCTGTGAGCTTCCCCTGGCGGCCCCTACCGGCTACCAGGAGATACACAAACAGAAGAAGCCCGGAACTGATGCCAAGCGCATACTTCGCGGTGGCCTCCAAGGCTCCGGGCGAGACAATCCCTTCGATCAGGCCGGCCGCGGCCAGGAACGGGAGAGCCCCTACCGTCAGGGTCACGGCCTCGCGCGCGCGCAATCGCAAGGCGTCCCGCCGCCGATACTGGCCAGGCCTCACCAGGGCGTCTCCCAGCATGAGCCCGCCAGTTGCGGCCAGCAGGATTGCCGAGACCTCAAGCAAGCCGTGTCCCGCCATGAACGCGCCGAGCTGCTCAAGCATGCTGTGCCGCCAGCAGAGCGTCAGGGCCGAGCCAAGCATGAGCCCATTGACGAACAGCACGTAGAGAGTCCCCAGCCCGAATGTCAGGCCCAGTGCGAATGCAGTGAAGCACACCACGGCGTTGTTATAGAACACCGCCGTCGAGATGACGGAGGACGGCACCAGTCCGAACAAGTCCGTCCACAGTTCACCACGGTGCACTGCTTCTATGGCGGCCGGAGGCAGACATAGCCCGGCCCAGCCTTCCTCCAGACTGACGATCACGGCCCCGACAAGACAGCCAACGCCGAAGGCCATGACGGCGAAGAGGAAGTAGCCCGCGTTCGCCCGGAAGGTCTGCGGCAGGCGCTCAAAGAAGAATCGGTTCGCGCCGACTCTTTCCTGCGGCCGGCTGTAGACCGCCCTGTAGGCGCGCCCCACTAGGAGCTCGAGCTGCTCCCGGATGCGGCCGTCCGGGAAGTGGGTCTGCGCCTCTGCGAGGTCGGACGCTGTGCGACGGTAGAGTCGCAGTAGTTCCCGCACCGTGTTGCGGCCCAGATGGCGATGGGTTTCCAGCGCGCACGTTAGCTCCTCCAAACGTTCCCAGTCCTTCTGCCGGGCCTGCGCGAACGCTCGCTCGTTCATGTCGGTCCACTCCTGGTAAGACTGCTGCGGCTGGTCTCCTCCAGATGACGCCCCAGCAGGAACCGCAGGGCCAATTCCCATGTCGCCTGGTTATCAAAATACGCCGCAAGAGTGCCGTCGGGATCCAGG
>CAYYNS010000215.1:0-3954 GCA_964473085.1 uncultured candidatus Brocadiaceae bacterium | reverse complement strand
CGGATCTACATTGACTACACCCGCGACACGGTCTACAGCGTCAACACGCAGTACGCGGGGAACACGATCGGGCTGAAGAAGCTCGCCCTGCGGCTGACGGTCCGCAAGGCTGACCGTGAGGGGTGGCTGGCAGAGCACATGTTCCTGATGGGTGTGCGAGGCCCGGGCGGCAGGAAGACCTACTTCGCCGGGGCCTTTCCCAGCGCGTGCGGCAAGACGGCCACCGCGATGTTGCCCGGCGAGACCATCCTGGGCGACGACATCGCTTACTTCCGCAATATCGGCGGCGTCTGCCGCGCCGTCAACGCCGAGGCAGGAATTTTTGGCATCATTCAGAACGTCAATCCCGTTGACGACCCGGTGATTTACGAGGCCCTCGGCACGCCTGGAGAGGCGATCTTTTCGAACGTCCTTGTAAAAGACGGCAGGCCCTATTGGTTGGGGATGGGCTGCGAGCTGCCCAAGGAGGGGGTCAACTTCTCCGGCCGCTGGCATGAAGGTAAGACTGACGCGGGGGGGATCAAGATACCCCCAGCCCACAAAAATGCCCGCTACACTGTGGCCCTTCGGGCGCTTAAGAACGTTGACCCTGAGCTGGAGAACCCTTCCGGAGTGCCCCTCAGTGGCATCATATACGGCGGGCGCGATGCAAAGGCCTACGTGCCGGTCCAGCAGAGCTTCGACTGGAACCACGGGATCGTCGCCTATGGCGCCTCGCTTGAAACCGAGACCACCTTTGCCATTCTCGGCCAGGAGGGCGTGCCCGAGATCAACCTTATGAGCATCCAGGACTTCGTGTCCATCCCGCTGGGCAAGTATGTCCAAAATAACCTCCAATTCGGCAGGGGGCTCAGCAGACCGCCTCTGATCTTCGGCGTGAACTATTTCCTGCGGGACAGTCAGGGCAAGTTCCTCAACGCCGTGCGCGACAAGCACGTGTGGATCAAATGGATGGAGCTGCGCGTGCATGGCGAGGCGGATGCCCTGCGGGCCCCGACAGGCTGCATCCCGTGTCTGGAAGACCTCCAGCAGCTCTTCCCCCAGTTGCTCGGCAAGAGCTACAGCCGCCAGGACTACGTCGAGCAGTTCACGATCCGGGTTCCGGAGAACCTGGCCAAGCTCGATCGGGTCGAGAGGTTCTTCGGCAGCGAGGTGCCGGACGCCCCACCGGTGGTCTTCGAGGTGCTGGAGCAGCAGCGCCGGCGGCTGCTGGAGGCCAGAGGAAGGTTCGGCGACTACGTTTCGCCGGAGCATTTCCCGCGCCTCTGCGGCCTGTAGCCGGGCAGTGCCCCCCGGGGCGTCGGTCACACCGAGGGCGGTCTCGTTCACACATCTGCGCAGCGCTGCGCAGTTTCTGAGCTGCGCCTGCATTTTTCTGCGGCATTTTTGCCACTCCTCCGGCGGCGCGCCCGAGCGTTTGTGCGCCGCTTCTGAACAGCCCCGGCGCGGGTGGCGGCATGGCTCGCTGCGCGCTGTCTGGCATTTGCCCTGGCCGGGTCCTTAGAATTGCTTTCGCCGTGACAGGCCCGGCAGGCTGGCTGGCCTCGGGCTTCGGCGCAGGCAGGGCTCGGGCGCGATGAATCACACGTCAGGCGGGCGGCGCTGGACGCTGCTGGACTTACTGAACTGGACCACGAACTACTTCGAGAGGGCTGGCATTGAAAGCCCGCGCCTGAACGCCGAGCTATTGCTGGCAGAGGTGACCGGGCAGGAACGCGTCATGCTCTACGCCCGGTTCGATGAGGAGCTCGCCCCTGAGGAGCGCGCGCGCTTTCACGGGCTGGTCCGGCGCCGTGCCGGGCGTGAGCCGCTCCAGTACCTGCTGGGCCGGGCGCAGTTCTACGGTCGCTCCTTCCGCGTGACGCCGGCCGTGATGGTGCCGCGGCCGGAAACGGAACTGGTTGTGGAGAAGTGCCTGGCCAAGATCGGTACCGGCGCCGCAGGCCTCCGGGCTGCCGAGGTCGGCACCGGCAGCGGCGTCGTCGCCGTCACGCTCGCATGCGAGAGGCCCGCACTGCGCCTGACGGCCACAGACTCCAGTGCCGCTGCCCTTGAGGTGGCCCGTGACAACGCCGAGCGTCACGGGGTGGCCGACCGCGTCAGTTTCGCCGAAGGCCACCTGTGCGAGCCTCTTGCGCCGCTCGCCCCTGAGAAGCTCGGCCTGCTGGTCTCCAATCCGCCTTATGTCCCCACGTCGCAGATCGAGAAGCTTCAGCCGGAGGTGCGTGACTACGAGCCCCGCCAGGCCCTCGACGGCGGTCCGGACGGGCTGAGCGTGGTCCGGGAGCTGGTGCCGGCGGCGTCCGGACTGCTGGCCCCTGGCGGGTGGCTGGTCCTTGAACTCGGGGAGGGCCAGGCCCAGGCAGTGCGTGACATCTTGAACCTTACCTCCGCCTTTGAGCCCGACAGCATCGAGACCGTGCGCGACGGCTCCGGGTGCGAGCGGGTGATGGCGGCGCGCAGGAAACAAATCATCGGATAGCATATCGGGGTTGAAAGCTCGGACATGACGAACCTGGTCATCCACGGTGGCCGGCCCTTGAGCGGCGCCGTGCGGATCAACGGCTCCAAGAACGCCTCCTTGCCCATCATGGCCGCCGCGCTGCTGGTAGAGGGCCCGGTCGTCATCGGCGAGGTGCCCCAACTGACGGACGTCGAGACGCTGCGCGCAGTGCTGGACATCCTGGGGGTAAGGAGCGAGTGGCTGGCAGCGGAGTCCTCGGCGCCCTTCTCCGGCACCGGCAAGCGGGCGCTGCGGCTGGAACGTGTCAGCGAGGATAACTGCGAGTGGCCGAAAGATCCGGCCTTTGACATGCGCGCCACGATCTGCACGCTCGGGCCTCTGCTGGCACGCCGGGGCTGGGCCAGGATCCCCATGCCGGGCGGCTGCGACATCGGCCCACGCCCGATTGACCTCCACGTCAAGGGCCTCGAGGCTCTCGGGGCGAAGATCAAGGTAGAAAACGGCTTTATCTGCGCGCAGGCCCGACGCCTCAAAGGCGCCCACATCTACCTGGCAGGCCCGCGCGGCTCGACCGTGCTCGGCACGGCAAACGTGCTGATGGCCGCCACGCTCGCCACCGGCACCACCGTGATCGAGCACGCGGCCTGCGAGCCGGAGGTGCAGGACCTGATCCACTTCCTCAATGGCTGCGGCGCATCCATCAGCGGGGCTGGCACCAACACCGTCGTCGTCGAAGGCCTCGGCAAACGCAGGAGGCGAAGCCTGCGCGGCTGCTACCACACCGTAATCCCCGACCGCATCGAGGCCGGCACCTTCGCCTGCGCTGCTGCCATCAGCGCAGGCGATGTGCTCCTGGAGGGCGTGAGGCCCGACCACATGGCCGCCGCCATTGACACGATGCGCAGCATGGGCGTACGGTTCGAGGCGCAGAGCCACGCTATGCCCCCCGGCCAGTCGGACCTGCCGCCCTCTGGCGCGTGGCGCGCGCAGGAGCTCAGGGTGCGCCGCAAGGGCAGGCTCAAGGCCGTGGACTTCGCCGCCCGCCCCTACCCCGGCATGCCGACCGACATGCAGCCCCCGCTCCTGGCCGTCCTGACCATCGCCGATGGCACCAGCATCATCACCGACCACGTGCACCCCGAACGGTTCAATCGGGTCACGGAGCTGAACCGCCTCGGCGCGAGCATCGCCCACGGCTCCTCGCCCGGACAGGTCGTGGTGCGCGGGCCGGCCAAGCTCACCGGCGCTGCCGTCACCGCGCGCGACATCCGCGGGGGCGCAAGCCTCATACTGTGTGGCCTTGCGGCCGAAGGCGAGACAGTCGTAGAGGACATCCACTACGTGGACCGCGGCTACGAGCGCATCGAGGAAAAGCTCTCCGCCCTCGGTGCGGACGTCAAGCGGACCGCGGCGGCCGACCTTCAGGCGGCTCCCCTGTCCCAACTGCGCGCCGCATCGTAGCCGCCCCTTTTGTGCACGCAGCGCGCAAC
>CAYYNS010000214.1:1455-3975 GCA_964473085.1 uncultured candidatus Brocadiaceae bacterium | reverse complement strand
TCGTGCAATTCATACTTTTTCCAGGTGGCGGCGCTGCTGGAGGGCACGGCCATGGCGCGCTGGGCACATGCCTTCGGGCTGGGGGTTCCGACCGGCGTGGACCTGCCATTCGAGAAGGTGGGCCGGATCCCCGAGCCCGGTTCCCTGCTGGCAAGGCTCAACCTTGCCATCGGGCAGGGAGAGATGCTTTGCACGCCCCTGCAGGTGGCGCGCATGTGCGCCGCTATCGCCAATGGCGGCACGCTCGTTCAACCGCATTTCATGGAACGCGTCGTCGGTCCTGACGGGGAGGCGGCGAGGGGATTCGAGCCCCGCCAGCAGGCCATCGCCGTGCGCCCTGAAACGCTCCACGTCGTGCGGGAGGGCATGCACCGGGTCGTGGTCGGCCCTGGCGGCACTGCAAGGGCTGCGGGGCTCGATCGCTTCGACGCCGCTGGCAAGACGGGCACTGCTGAGCTTGGGGCAGGGCGCCCCAATCATGCGTGGTTCGCCGGTTTCGCCCCTTACGAGAACCCGAAGATCGCATTTGCAGTTGTCAGCGAGCGCACAAGCGGCCACGGCGGCAGCCACGCCGTTCCGATCGCGGCGAAGGCGCTCGAAACGATCTGGCCGCAGGTGGAACGCATGCCCTGAGCCGGGCCCCCTGAAAGGGCGCATCTGAAAGGCCAGTTGGATTTTGGCGGCGCATTCTCCGGCAACTTCAGGGGTTTCTTGTTTCGATGGCCGCTTCGGATTCCCACTGGATGTCCTTGGCCCGCAGCTCCACCTTCCGCTCGCCGAACGTGCTGATCGTGGGCTCAAAGGCAAGGGCGAAGTGCTCGGCGCGACGGGCACGCAGTTCCGCAAGCCAGTCCGCCTTGCCGAAAGCGATCACGCGCAGCGTCACGTCTCCCTGCCGGGCGAGGAATGACAGGTGCGTGCGTTTGCTGCCGACGAGCTCTGGATTGCCGGCCAGCCGCAGGTTCCGCGCAGCGAACAGGGGGTCGGGATTACCGGCCCCAAAGGGCTCCAGCCATTGAAGCTCGCTGACGACCGGCTCCGAGACCTCGGCGAGCTGCACCTCTCCTTCAAGGTCCAGATGGGGCACCGGCGGTTCGGGGCCGAACAGTTCGCGCGCAATCTGGTTCATTCGGTCGCGGAATGGTCCGAGGTTCTCCAGGGGCACAGTGAGGCCTGCTGCGCCCTCGTGTCCACCGAAGCGCGCCACCAGGTTCTCGCAGCGGCTGATGGCCTCGTGCAGGTGAAAGCCCGGTATGCTGCGAGCGCTGCCGCGAGCGACTCCTGCCTCCTCGCAGAAGATGAAGGTGGGCCGCCAGAACCGCTCCGCCAGGCGTGAGGCCACAAGCCCCGCCACGCCTAGGTGCCAGTTCGGGCTGGAAAGCACAATGCAGCCGCACCGGTCCAGGTCGCTTGAGGCCTCCGCCCGCTGTTGGGCCTCATCCTCGATGAGCCGCTGGAGGCTCTGGCGTCGTCGGTTCTGCTCTTCCAGGTGCTCGGCCAGTTCGCCTGCCAGGCGAAGGTCATCCGTGGTGAGCATCTCTACCGCTGCTCGGGCGTCCGCCATCCGGCCCACCGCGTTCAGCCGTGGCGCAAGCTGATAGGCGACCTGGTAGCTGGAAATGGTGGCTTTGCCAGCAGCCCCCGACGCGCTCAGAAGCGCCTGGATGCCCGGGCTGGCGCCGTGCGGCAGAAGCCTCAGGCCGAAATGCGCCAGCGTCCTGTTCTCGTCTACCAATGGCACCACGTCCGCAATTGTGCCTATGGCCACAAGCGGAAGGGCTTCCACCAGGAGCCGCCTGTATGCCTCAGGCACGCTGCCGGCCGTCTGCTGGCCCAGCGCCCAGGCGAGCTTAAAAGCGACTCCTGCCCCCGCCAGGTGTCCGTAGCCAAAGTGGCACTCTTGCAGGCGCGGGTTGAGGAGGTGGCGCGCCTCGGGCCGCCGGGGCCCGGGCTCGTGGTGGTCCGTCACGACGAGTTCTATGCCCAGGCTACGCGCGTGAACGGCCTCTTCACAGGCTGCGGTGCCGCAGTCCACAGTGATGACGACCTCTGTGCCGCGTGCCTTGAGCTCCTCCAGGGCGGCGCAATTCAGGCCGTATCCGTCTTCGATGCGATGGGGGATGTGGAAATCTGCCCGGGCGCCCACTGCACGCAGGCAATTCAGCAAGACCGCCGTGGCGCATATGCCGTCGGCATCGTAGTCCCCAAAGATTGTGATCCGGCGTCCGGCTTTGATCGCATCGCGCAGGAACGCGGCGGCGGACTTCAGCACTGGGTGCCCGCTGGGATCGCTCAGCGCGTGCAGGGAAGGTTCTAGGAACTGGCGCGCAAGGTGCGGGTCCTCCAGGCCCCGGTTGACGAGGACCCGCGCCGTGAGCTGTGAAATGCGCAGTTCCCTGGCCAGCCGCTCCACCGATTCAGAGGCAACAGGTGGGACTGTCCACTTCCTGTTCATGGCGGTTGCCAGTATAGCGAGCGCGCCGGTCAGGGACAATCCTTATGTGCTGCGTTGCGCTTCGG
>CAYYNS010000214.1:0-1355 GCA_964473085.1 uncultured candidatus Brocadiaceae bacterium | reverse complement strand
GCCTCCTGGCGCAGCCGGCGGAATTCCTCTTCGATCTGCTTGCGGGCCTCCTCGACCTTCGGCATGGCATACTGTTCGAATCTCTGGAAGGCCTGTTCCACGGAGTCAGCGGGGATCTCGAAGGTGATCGGCACCTGCTGGATCCCCAGGGGGGTCTGAATGCCCAGTGCAACCTCCCCGACGAACCTTTTGTTGCTTCCGTCAATCGGTGCCACGACATCAATGTGCTTGATGGGGAATTTCCTGTCCTCGGGGTTCTCTTCCACGTACTCTTCACGCTTGTAGATCATGGGCTTTCCTTATGGAGGATCCTAAATGGGAGATCGCACCTTCTCATTTTAGACGATCGGCGGGGATTTGCAACGTTCAGTGGCTTTTTCCGCTTTGCCCGGCAGGCGGCTGGTCCTCTGGCGGGCTAGCCGGGCCAGACGGCCTTCCCCGGCTTGTGCGCGAGCGCGCTGGCAGGTAGGATCGGCGCCCGGGTGCCTCTGAGTTACAGCCACCTTTGCTAGCGAAGGGAGGACGAGGTGAGCCTGAGGGAGCGGTTCTGGCTGCCTGATCCGGGGCTGTTGGGCGAGAGGCTGGCGGGCTACGTGGCCCTCAGGCCGCGGTTTGGCCAGGTGCGGCAGATCGGGCGGTCGTTCAGCGGCCGCCCCATCCATGCGGCGTGCTACGGGGCCGGCCGCCAGAAGGTGATCTACGTGAACGCCCTGCATGGTTGGGAGGTCGTTGCGACCAACAGCGCGATGGCGTTCGTGTGGTCACTGTTTTCAGGCAAAGGGCTTGACGGCGAGGATCTCTCCGGCCTTGTCGAAGAGGTCGCCAGGCAGCAGACAGTGTGGGTGCTCCCTCTGTGCAGCCCGGACGTTGCGGCCAGGCAATACGAGCGCTTCCCCGAGGGCTTCTTCCCCAACGCGATCGGGATGAAGACGCGGGAGGACTGGCTGCACTACGCCCACGTGATGAACGACCCTTTTGAGCACTACACGGGCAACCTGATCGCAGGCCAGTACCACGGGTTCACCAGGGAGCAGGTCCTGCAGTGGCTCAATGCCCACAGGTACCTCGGCCAGCGCTGGAGCGACCAGGGTGTGGACGTGTGGGTGGACTTCGAGCGGTTCGAGTCCCCAGAGGCGTGCGCGGTGCGCGACTTTGTGCTGGAAGTCGGCCCTGACTGCGTGATGGAGTATCACGGACATGAGGGGGCGACCTTCGTGACGGCTCCCACGCCGAGGGCCGGCTCTGAGAAGGCGAGCCGGCAGGTCATGTTCGCCCGCAGGATGGTGGCCGCTCTGGTGGCAACAGGGATCAAGTGCGCCACAGAACCGGTCAACCTTTACCTGACGAAGGAGAGT
>CAYYNS010000213.1:0-3985 GCA_964473085.1 uncultured candidatus Brocadiaceae bacterium | reverse complement strand
TCTACCTCACGCTCAAGGACGAGGGTGCTGTGCTGCGGTGCATTGTTTGGCGCCATGTGGCCGCCCGCGTGAGGTTCGAGCTGCAAGAGGGGCTGGAAGTAGTGGCCCGGGGCCGCCTGGACGTGTATCCCCCCAGGGGAACCTACCAGCTCATCATCAGCGAGCTTCAGCCGCGCGGGCTCGGTGCCCTTCAGCTTGCCTTTCGGCAGCTTCTTGAGCGGTTGCAGAAGGAAGGCCTGTTCGCCCCGGAGCACAAGGTGCCCCTGCCTGCGTTTCCCCGCAGGATCGGCATCATTACGAGCCCGACAGGGGCGGCGATCCGCGACATGGTCCGGGTGATCACGCGGCGCTGGCCGCTGGCCGAGGTCTACCTGCTGCCCCGCCGCGTCCAGGGTGACGGGGCGGCGGAGGAGATTGCTGGAGGCATCTACCTGCTGAATGCCAGGCGGCCAGACCTCGACGTGATCATAGTGGGCCGTGGCGGGGGAAGCCTCGAGGACCTGTGGGCTTTCAACGAGGAGATCGTCGCCCGTGCGATTTTTGCGAGCGAGATACCCATCATCAGCGCCGTGGGACACGAGATTGACTTCTGCGTCTCAGATTTCGTGGCTGACCTGCGGGCCGCCACGCCCACGGAGGCCGCAGAGAAGGTCGTGCCGGACCGGCGCGAGGTCGAGCGTCACATCGCTCACCTCAGGGGGCGCCTTGCGCGGTCGCTTCAGGGCATCGTGGCCTACGCCCGGCAGCAACTGGCGGCCCTGGGGCGAAGCCCCGTGCTGCGTCGGCCCGAATCTGTCCTGCAAGAGCGCGCCCAGATGGTTGACGAGCTTTTCGGCAGGATGCAGGTGGCCGTGCGTCACGGGCTGCAGATGGTGCGCGAGAGGTTCCTCGCTGTGGCTGCAAAGCTTGAGGCGCTAAGCCCCCTGCGTGTCCTGGAGCGCGGCTATACCGTGACGATGGGGCCGGACGGCGCAGTTCTGCGCTCGCCAGAGGGCCTCGTTCGCGGGGACGTGATCGTGACGAAGATGCTGCGCGGCGAGGTCCGGTCGAGCGTGCTGGATGCCCGCGCCACGGATGCTCCCACAGGAGCAGAGGTCATCGGCGATGCCTAGCCGGCGCTGGCAGAGGGCGGCAATGTGGGCGTGTATGGCTGCGGCCGCGTTGGCCAGGTGCGCGGCTGCCTCCGAAGCGCCGGTTCCAACCCAGACGGGCGTCGCGGACCGCGCGGGCGAGCAGCTCCAGATACGCGCGGACGAGCATGGCCATCTCACAATCGAGGATCCGGTGAACCTCTACCGCATGAGCCTCCCCGGTCCCTACTGGAAGTGCCGCACTGCGAGGCAGCTTATGACGGAGGCTGGGCGGCAGGGCGGTTGCGCGCCTGCTGGCGCCGTCCCACCGGGGCTCCTCATTATTGTTCAGAACCGCGATGCGCCGGCAGTAATGACGCTCGAGCTCCTGCCCCAGCGTTTCCTGCTGCGCGGCCGCGGGGATCTCGAAAGCTACGTCAATGGGCGTCACGAGCTGATCATGCAGCGGGGCGGTGCCGGCATTGAACTTGGTACCGCCTCCTACAGTGAGGAGCGCGGAATGATCCAGGCGCGGGCGGAGTTCACGGCCTCCGGTCGTGGTCAGAAGCAGAAGTACTTGTTTGTGCTCTGCTTCGTGCGGCCGCAGGGAGAGGATGCGCGCCTCTACCAGCTTGCCTGCATGGCGCCCGGGGAGGATTTCGCCTGGGTTGCGGAGGACTTCGAGCACATGGTCGCGAGCTTCAGGTTCACTGGGGCGGCCTCTGGGGAGTTCTTCGCGCCGGACGCTCCGGCTGAGAAGCTTCCCAAGGTAGAGGAGGCATCGGCCAGCGCACCGTGTGGGCCCGGCTATCTTGGCATGATCGCCGCCATGGGCATGGTGTTCGCCGTTTACCTGCTCGTGCGGCGCCGCCTCTCTCGTTCGCAGATCTAGGCGCGCCGTCAAGCAGTCTCATTTTGCTGCTCCTCAATTCTCTGAAGCAACAGAGGATGGATCATGGCGATGCCCGTGCTCGGACTTCAGGTTTATACCGTGCGCCAGAGCCTGTCGGCTGATTTCGTCGGCACGCTCCGGAGGGTGAAGGAAATAGGTTACGATGCCGTGGAGCTTTGCGGCACTGGACCGTATGGTGGAGCGGAAGTAAGGGAGATCTGTGACGACCTCGGGCTGCGGGTGGCCGGCATGCACATCGGGCTCGACGCGCTGGAGCGGGACCTGCCCGGCTGCATCGAGCTGGCGCACGAGCTGGGCATGGGGAACCTGGTCTGCCCCTACCTGCCTGAGGACCGCCGCAGGGCCAGGGAGGACTGGTTGCGGGTGGCGAGGGACCTTGACTCTATGGGCCGCCAGTGCCGTAAGGCAGGGCTGCGCCTTTCCTACCACAATCACAGCTTCGAGTTCGTGCGGTTCGGCGACCGTTACGCGCTGGACCTGCTTTTCGAAGGCTCCTCGCCGCAGAACCTCCTGAGCGAACTGGACACCTACTGGGTCAAGCACGGAGGCGCGGACCCCGTCGAGTACGTCAGGAAGTACGCCGGCCGCATCAAGATACTGCACTGCAAGGACATGGCACCTGACAGGGATCGCTCCTTTACTGAAGTGGGCAGTGGCGTGCTGGACTGGCGCGCCATTCATGAAGCGGCGCTTGAGGCGGGAGTCGAGTGGTACTGCGTCGAGCAGGACGTCTGTGCCGGTGACCCGATGGAAAGTGCCCGCATCAGCGCGAAGTTCATGCGCTCGGAGCTCGGGCTGTAGCGAGGCCGCTCCTACAGTCCCGCAATGCTGAACGCCTGGTAGGGGTGCCTGCATGGGAGGCCCGGCACGATGCTGAAGCTTCCTGCCGCGGGCTCGCAGATGCCAGACCAGATCGTGGCCCATCGCCCGCCGTCCGGCTCGCTGTGGTCCCCCGTGCAGATGGGGGCTTCGTGGTCCGACAGGACGGCACGGACATCCTGGAGTGTCAGTCGAGGGGCCGCTCTGTGGAGCAGTTCAAGGGCGCGCTGGATGCGTCGGTGCGCCCGTTGGAGGGCATCGGTGCGGTAGTTGGGCGGTTCGGGCAGGATCGGCTCGCCGAGCGTGGTCGTCGGTTCCTGCTGGCTCCAATCTCTGGCGACGAGGCCGCCCTGTGGGGCGTTGGCGGCCACAACGACGCCGTCCTCAGGGCCACGGCGGCGGGCCTGGCGCGGCGTGGCTTCCACGACCGCTACGGCGCCAGCGCTGTCGGCCAGCAGGTAGCTCATGGGGCGCAAGTGGCGCACGCGGCTGCACGCCCGGACGGCTTCGTCTACCGTGGCACAGGTCTCTGAGAGCATGTCCACAATGATGTTCCATTGCACGCCTGGGGCCTCCACTGCTACCGGCGGCAGCGAGGCGACGGCGACGTAGAGGCCCGCTGCGCTTAGCACATCTGCGCAGCCGGCCCAGTGGTGGGTGTAGCCGATGCGGCGCGGCGCTCCGTCGGTGTCGAAGCGCTGCAGCTCGCACCAGTGCAGGTCGGCTGTGGCCCAGTCGTAGTTGCGGCCGACGATCGGCCCACGGCCCCCGCTGCGGCAGGCGGGCGCGACGGCGAACATGGTGCAGCCGCCGAGCTGGCTCTCGGTGCGCGCGAAGTAGTAGGCCATCAGTCGCTGGCGGTCGAACTCACCTCCTTGCACGATGCCCTCGAACTCATCCATGGCGGCGGGAAAGGCCTCCGCTGCCGCCTCAGAGCACCCCCTCACGAACGCCGGATCCGCCCCTGGCACCGCAGGGACCGCCAGTGTTTGCCGCAAACGCCGCCCGCGCTGAAGGCCGCGCTCGTAGTGATTTCCTGAGAACCTGACCTGGCGGATTGGGCGTTCGCCTGGCGTCGTCTCTCGCACTTTACGCCCTCAGACTGGTGCCCCGCGGGTGCAGTCGCCGGGCAGGATGTAGAGGATCGCCTCGGGGTTCTTTGACCCTTTCTGCCGGGGCAGGT
>CAYYNS010000212.1:1729-3998 GCA_964473085.1 uncultured candidatus Brocadiaceae bacterium | reverse complement strand
CAGCCTCGGCTGCCAGAGCACCGCCTGGGCAGTGCCCTCGAAGATCGCCAGATTCAGCTCTCGCCTTGTCATACGAACGCCTCCTGCGGACAGCTCGCCTCAAGTAGGAAGCGCCGACTTTCCGCGCCCCATTGTAAGGCAGGGCGGGCAGGTCGTGCACCGTATGGCCGGCCGGGGGCTTGCGCCCGCAGGGCGGCCGCGTTACCATTCCGTGTGGTCCGCCAGGCTGCGCAAGGGAGACCGCCAGTGACGGGACGCGAACGCATACAGATGACGCTATCGCACCGGGAGCCGCCCCTGGTGCCGCTGAACCTCATGTTCGCCCCCCCAGCGCTCGCCGCCTTGCAGGCACACCTCGGCACAGAGGACGTCGAGCGGGCGCTGGGGGTTGACATCGCCCTGACCGGCCCCGGCGGCGGTAAGCCCCTCTACGCCTCCCCAGCCCTCTACGGCCCGACGATCACCGACGAGTGGGGCGTGCTCTGGACAACAAGCGACCTGGACAGGGGCAGCCCGATCGGGCCGTCCGTGCGCGAGCCCGACCTTGAGCTGGTGCCGCGGCCTGATCCCAACGATCCCGCCCGCTTCGCCGGCATGGCCGAGGCGCTGCAGCGGGAGACCGAGCGCTACCGCGTCATCGTCGTCGGCGACATGTGGGAGCGTGCGGGGTTCATGCGCGGCCTGGGCGAGCTGCTGCTGGATGTGGCCCTGAGGCCAGAGTTCGTCGCGGGGCTGCTGGACATCCTGTGCGACTACATCCTGGCGACGATACGGAACGTGCGGGCGATGCCGGCGGAATGCCTGCTCCTGAGCGACGACTACGGCACGCAGCACGGCCTGATGATCTCGCCGGAGGCCTGGGGCAGGCTGGTGCGGCCGCGCTTTGAGAAGTTCGTCGAGGCGTCGCACGCCGCCGGAAGGGCGGCCATGCTCCACTCATGCGGGGCGATAGCGCCGCTGGTGCCAGAGTTCATCGAGTGCGGGCTGGACATCCTGCATCCCATCCAGCCGGAGGCCGTTGACATCTTCGCGCTGAAGCGCCGCTACGGCAGGCACATCACGCTGTGCGGGGGCATCTCCACGCAGAAGACCCTCCCCTACGGCAGGCCAGCCGACGTCAAGGAAGAGGTCCGCCGCGTCCTTAGCGTCATGGCAGAAGGCGGGGGCTACATCCTGGAGCCCGGCATCACCATCCAGGCCGACGTGCCGCCCCAGAACGTTGTTGCGCTGGTGGAGGCCCGAGACGAGTTCGCGGGGTGAGCCGACTGGGCATCCATCCGTGGCGGCACAGCAGCCCAGCCCCCGCACCAGCGGTTGATGTGGAGGCGAGAATCTGTTACAAACACGGCCTCTTTCCGAGACGGGCGCAGAGCGACCCGCACAGCCCCGTCAGCTCAATTATGGCGATGCTTGAAGGAGCCCCGTCATGCAGCAGACCATGCACCACCCACTGGCAGGACCGTCGCGCATGCTTGCGCCGGCAGCGCGGCTCGCCCTGACGGCAGCCGCGGCATTCGCAGTGCTCATCGGACTTCTGCCGAGCGCCCTTGCACAGGGCGACGGCGTCTACGTGCGGTTCAAGATGATCGAGCCGGCCGACACTACGTGGTACGTCCAGCTCGGCGGCTACATCCACGTCAGCCCGTGGTATCTGCCAGGTGCAGTCTGGCCTGCGGGGGCCGACGCGAACCCTGCCGCCCGCGTGCCTTCAGGGCAGTTCAGCCCGTGGTTCGACCTGAAGGCCCACGCCGGGGGCAGGCTGCACGGCCGCCTCGACCGGGCGGGCGGCGTGGCTGAGTTCCCCAACGTGACGGCCAACTTCGTCTCCACCGCCGAAAGCCCCTCGCGCAGCGTCGTGATCGAGCTCGCCACCGCCCCCGACCAGCAGGCCGTGGCCAAGCGCTTCGAGGAGTCCTACACGGGCAGCCTCACCAGCTTCCTGGCGTCGCCGACGCTGGTGCAGGACGCCGACTCGCTGGAGAGCGCCAGCCAGATGACGGCGCGCCGCCTGGCGTGGGCGCACCAGGCGAGCAGCGGCCAGCGCGTCTCGCCCCAGCAGCTCATCATCCAGACAAGCTTCTGGGCTCCCCAGCGCCCCGAGCTCAACGTCCGGGAGGGCGAGGTGCTGTGGCTGCTGGGCTTCAACCTGGTGGGCAACCAGATGGCGGAGGTGCGCGACAGGTTCCACTTCCTCGATCCCGGCGGGCACTTCTGGGTGGACTTCGGCCCGCAGCTTACGCGCGAGCAGATTGACGAGCAGATACGCGGG
>CAYYNS010000212.1:0-1629 GCA_964473085.1 uncultured candidatus Brocadiaceae bacterium | reverse complement strand
TCGGCCACCGAGCGCATCCGGTGGCTCACGGAGAGCTTCCACAAGTACGCAGCGGAAAATATCCTGACCTCAACGCTGGTGGCCGACCATCCGTATTTCGCCGGCTCGGGACTCGGCATGGGCATGTACATGGAGAACAACGCGTGGGGCAACTACCCCCTGTCGCTCGACTGGTTCGACCTGGGGCGGCAGAAGGCTGTGGACGTCATCGGCATCGAGGACTGGATGGGGCTTCAGTACATGTACGGCCCCGACTACACCTGGGAGGGCTTCCAGCTCATGGGCTTCCAAGCCTCGATCTTCCGCAGCGGCAGCCGCGGCGAGATCCCCATCATCGCCTGGATCACCCCGAGCGACGAGACCAACGTGCGCCTCAAGACGGCCTCGGCGCTCTGCCAGGGGGTGAAGCACTTCTTCTACTGGACCTACGGGCCCACGGCCACCAGCACCGAGAACTACTGGTCGGACCTGCGCGGGGAGCACGACGGCATAGTCGGCGCCGTGCGCCAGCTCGCCGCCGCCGAGCACATCATCGCCCCCGGCAAGACGCGTCCCACCCGGGTCGCCCTCCTCTACAGCCTCTCCTCCGACCTCTGGCAGCCCTTCGGCTACGTGCACATGCTCGAGCGCAGGCTCACCTACCTCTCGCTCATCCATGACCAGTACCTGGTGGACATGCTCACAGAAGAGGACGTCGAGGCAGGGCGCCTGGCGGGCTACGACGCGCTCTACGTCACCGATCCCTGCATCACGCCGAAGGCCTGCGAGCAGATACGCCTGTGGGTCAAAAAAGGCGGCCGGCTCTATGCGTCGTGCGCTGCGGGCAGTCGCGACGAGTTCGACGCGCAGGCGAGCGGGCTCGCCGTCGTGCTCGGCATCCGGCCGCAGCCCCAGGTCACTGTCCAGCCCGGCGAGTATCACGTGCGAGGCGCCCTGAACGGGATCCAGTACCTGGACCAGGTCCAGCTCGCCTCCGGCGAGCAAGGCTTCGGGGCGATCGGCGTCAAGGTCGCCTTTAAGCCCAGGTCAGCGCAGGTGGTCGGCACGTTTGCAGACGGCTCGCCTGCGGTCACCGTCAACCGCTACGGCAGGGGCACGGCCACCTACGTCGGCACGTGCCCGGCGATCTCTTACGCGAAGGACGCGCACTTCGTGCCGGCGGAGCTCAAGGAGAAGTGGCCAGCCGCCCAGCGGGCGTTCATCAACGCCCCCGCGCGCGCAAGCGGCGCGATGCGGCTGGTGGAGCTCTCCCAGCCGGTCGTCGAGGCAGGGGTCTACGACGCCCCTGGGGGCACGGCGCTTGTGCTGGCCAACTTCACCTACGAGCCCATCGCTGGCCTCCAGATCCGCCTGCCCGTCAGGCAGGCCGTCACGCAGGTGCGCTCCGTGACGAAGGGGCCGCTGGAGTTCACCATCGAGCCTCTCGGCCCGCAGGCCACGCCGGCTGGCTACAGGGCCTTCGTGCGCTGCACGCTGGACCTGGGCCTGAGCGACATCGTGCTGTTCGAGTAGCACAGGCGGCCAGAAAGAGGCGGGAAGCCGCGATCAATAGCGGCCTCCCGCACTCGGTGGGGTGACCAGAGGGACTCGAACCCTCAACAGCCAGGGCCACAGCCTGGTGCTCTGACC
>CAYYNS010000211.1:0-4018 GCA_964473085.1 uncultured candidatus Brocadiaceae bacterium | reverse complement strand
CTTAGGCATGGGGACACCGTTTAGGTCAATCTCCAAGACGTCCTCCGGATGCAGATTCGCCACGGTGAAACGCAAGACCCCTCCGGGCCGGGACGCCGGGTCGTCCGCCAGTCGGAAGGGCAGTTGTTTGCGGGTGCTGGGTAACTGCACACCCTCTTCTGGTTGCTGAGGCACTTCAATCAAGAAATTCAAGGATCCCTCACCGCTGTCGTAGGGATTTAGAGAGTAGCGGTAGTGGTGAGGCCCACGGGCTACTAGGTCGGGGTCCCTTAGTTGTTGCGCCTGTGAAAAACGCATGCCGATATTCATCGTCGCCAGGCCATGAGCCCCCGCACGGTAATAGAGGTGCGCTGCAGCCCGAAACATGTCAGAGGTCATGCGCGTCTCCGCCCTCCCTAATGGATGGCGCGTAGAGACGTGAACAACTGGGAAGATGCGGCAGTTTGTGCCCTTGGCTGCTTCCACAAACTGTTCGACTGGCAGGTTGAAGTCTGTGTTGTTAGGGCGGGATGGAAGCAAGTACTGGACTGTGCCTTTTTGGGCCCAGGCCTTGACGTCCATGCTGTAGTGCAGGCAGTCCGGCACCCGAGCTAGCACCTGAGCAGCCAGCGGGATGTACCACCCCTTCTTCTTTCCGACTTCGTCGAGCATGCGTCGGATTTCCGACATGTACTCCGTCAGCAGCGGGGTGCATTCAAGCCACCGATCCTGGTGGAAAAGGGGCCAGTAGCGGGTGAAGTTGAGGAGGAGTCCGTCAGCTTCATAATCTTCCACCAGCTCCCTGTAAAGCCTTAGCATCAGCCTGCGAACCTTAGGGGACCCATAATCGAGCAAACCCGGTCTAGCGAATGTTGTGGCGGTCAGGACGCAGTCGGGGTTTTCCTCCTTGAATCGAGTGGAAGCACGTTGGGTGTTCACTCGGTGCGCCGGCCAGTACTGAAGCCCATTGCGGTGGCACGCCTCTGCCAAGATCGCCGGAAGATCCACGCCTTCATCAGCCAGTTTCTTCGTGGGGCCAAAAGGATAAGTTTCGACCACTTTGCTGCGGTAGGCGCACATATCGCCGCCAACCAGGTCAAAGGTAACCACGTCTATGCCCGTCCGAGCGAAGTAATCTCTAGCCCAACGCTCTACGTCTTCCTTCGATTCGGTGACTGGACCTGTGGCCCTGTCACTGGTCACTATTATGCGTATCTCGTCCATTTAACCCCCTGCCTTTCTGTAACCTAATTCAACGAGGCACGTAACCCAACCTTGGTTGAGTCCGTAAAGTTGCGTAAATTGGCGTAGGTGGTAGCGAGCCGGTAGCGTCTCCAGGTTTGGCGAACCTTGATGAAAGGGAGTGCTGCAATGGCTTGCCGAAAGGAAGATAGCGGAATCCTGGCTCTTTGGCAAGCCGCCGGCGCGCCCCCGCGAAGGCGGAAGGGGCGGGAGCGTCAGGACGATGAGCTGCGCCGCCCCGCGGATCGCCTGGACAGCGAGGAAACTTTCCCGCCCCCCCTCAGCAGCCAGGTCAGCGTGGCGCCCGCTTACGGCGAATCCGCCGGAGACGTATGGAGCGTGGGCGACTCGTCCACCGCGCGGCTCCCGTCCGGCGATTGACAAGTTGAGCGCAGCGGCGACAATAGCGAAGCTGCCACGGGCCGATTGCAGGAGGAAATGCGGGAAATGGGACGGCACGAGGTCGAGTTCGCGGAGGTGATCGAGGCGCTGTACCGCCAGACGGACGCCGGCGCGGGCGGACACGGGCTGCTGCTCACCTCGATCGGCGCGGACAATCGCCCGAACGCGATGACGATCGGCTGGGGCCTATACGGCTGGTCCTACCATAACCACCCCGTGACTGTGGTGGCCGTGCGGCCGGCCTGCCACACGTTCAGGCTGCTGGAGGAGGTGCCGGAGTTCGTCCTGTGCGTGCCGACTGCCGCGATCGCGCAGGCGGTGGCCTTCTGCGGCAGCCGATCGGGCCGCGACTGCGACAAGTTCAGGGAGACCGGCCTGACCCTCATCCCCTCGACGCACGTTCGCCCGCCCTCGATCGCCGAGTGCCCGGTGCACGTCGAGTGCAGGGTCTACCACAAGCAGCGCCCGCCGCACCAGATCCTAACGCCGGAGCACAGGCAGCGGCCGCTGGCCGAGCAGCACACGATCTATTTCGCCGAGGTGCTGGGCACCTACGCGATGTAGCCCCCCGCGCCGAACGCACAGCCGGTGAGGG
The DNA here is from genome assembly GCA_964473085.1 of uncultured candidatus Brocadiaceae bacterium. GTDB lineage: Bacteria > Planctomycetota > Brocadiia > SM23-32 > SM23-32 > CAYYNS01. The sequence goes on along the minus strand of CAYYNS010000211.1, from coordinate 1,800 downwards.
CTCTGCCACAACTGAAGGCCCCCAAGCCGTGCTCAATCCGGCAGCTTCAGCCGAGCCTGCCTCCATTGAACAAGCCATCGCTTGAAACTGTCCGCAATGGCGCGGTCCGGCGACTCTACGCGCAGCGTCCTTATCGCCTTCTCTGCGCTCTTGGTGAGGAGGCTTATGGGAAATGTGACGAGCCCGAAGATCAGCAAGTGCAGAGCCGCCGTCCTGATTGACATGCCGCGCGCGGCTATAAGGTAGATGAGCAGCGCGATCATGACGACGTAAAGCGCCAGGTACACGATGGCCAGCGCCATGCTCAGGTTGATCGCAGAGCGCACGGCTGCCAGGTCGCCCCCGTCGCGGATGGCCCCGCCGAGCCTTGCCGACGTCGCTTTCAGCGCCACGGTGCACCAGACGTGAAGCACGCCAGCCACGAAGATGAACCCCACGGAAATGTACCAGGTCCGAAGGTAGGTCATTGCCGTGCTCCCTTGCCTTGAGGACGTCACCAAGCCACCACAGCGCACATTGTATCGGCCCAGACCGCAAACGCACAGCCGGGGGCAGCTACGCAACGTTGAAGGCAGCCATGCCGCGTTCGGCCGAAAGGTGCATCAGGGCGAAGTCATACCTGACGGGATCGTCTGGGCGGAGGCAGCGGAAAGCGTCCGTGATCTCCAGGGCCGCCCGAAGGTCCGCCTGGCGGCGGCGCGTGAGGCCGAGTGCGGTGCAGACGCGGTGCATGTGCACGTCGAGGGGCACGACGAGCCGGGCCGGCCGCACGCAGCTCCACCCGCCCGGATCAACCTCGTCGCGGCGCACCATCCAGCGCAAAAAAAGGAAGAGGCGCTTGCAGGCGCTGCCCCGGCGGGGGGTCGGCAGCAGGTGACCCATGCCGGAGGGCGAGCCCGAGAGCTGCGCCACGAACCCTTCAAGCGCGCGCACGACGCTCCGATCGTCCGGCGAGACGTTCACCCGGAAGGCCGCCTCCAGCGAGCCGCTCTCACGCAGGATGCGGCGCGTGCCTGCAAGCAGCCTGCACATGGAGGACGCGTCCCAGCGCCTGTGGACGAACCCCCGGCAGGCCCGCTCCAGGTGAGCATCGCCTGCGCCGAGCAGGAACCGGCGCGGCTCATCCCCGAGCCGTCCGAGCATGTCAGCAACGGCGCGCACGATCGTCGCCAGGCGCCCGTAGGCGAGCAGGGCCGCCATGAGTCCGGCGACCTCGCGGTCGAGCGGGTCCTGGTAACGGTAGAGAAACGAAACGGGATCTCCGGCCGCCAGCTCGCGGCGGTTGTAGCGGGCGTACTGTTCCTCAAGGAACGCTACGAGCGGCTGCTGAGCCTGCCCTCTGGCGGTCACATCGTCCTCCGGCGGAGGCTGCAGCTGACGGATGGGAGCGCCCCGGTCAGCCAAACTCATGGGCGGCCTCAAACATCCCCTCGACGTTCTGGAGCGGCACGTCCTTCTGGATGTTGTGGACCTGGACGAAGACGTATCCGCCGCCGGGCTTGAAGGCCTCGATGTTGCGGCGCACGTGCTCCCGCACCTGGTGTGGCGTGGCGCGCGGCAAGACATGCTGGGTGTCGCAGCCGCCGCCCCAGAACACGATCCTGTGTCCGAACTCCGCCTTGAGCCGCTGGGGCTCCATGTTTGCGGCGGATATCTGGACGGGGTTCAGGATATCAATGCCGGCCTCGATCCAGTGCGGGACATAGTGGTAGATCGAGCCGCAGGAGTGCAGGAACGTCTTCCAGCGGGTGTTGCGGTGCACCCAATCGCAGAGGCGCTTGTAGTGGGGCTTGATCATCT
>CAYYNS010000210.1:0-4023 GCA_964473085.1 uncultured candidatus Brocadiaceae bacterium | reverse complement strand
GCCTCCAGTCTGCAGTCTACAGCCTTGTATTCCTGCCGTTGCGGCTGGGGCTTTCTGGTCCTGCCGACTGGAGCTTACTCGCCACGCGATGCGCGGCTGGGAAGCGACCCAGCGGCACTGCTTCCATGCTGGCCAGATACGCCTCGCCAAAAATCCTGGCAGCCAGAGCTGACCGAGGCCGATCTGCCGCCCGAAGAGATCGCCGCCAGGGCGGCGGTGCTGCGGGCATTCAGGGAGCGCGGCCGCAAGCTCGCGCTGACAGAGGCACATCCCTGGGGCAGGAAAAGCCCCGCCGACCTGGCCGCGCTCCTGGACATCTACGGAGACGAGGAGGAAATCCCATGCTACGAAGACTGACCTTTTTATCTGTCCTATTGGTCCTATCTGTCCTATCCACTGGTTGCGGCGCGTTGCTGAGCTTCAAGCGGAGCGCCCCGCCCGTCGCGCCGGTGCCGCCGCGCACGCCGCCAAGCATCCAGGAGATGGAGCGGCAGGCGCTCCGGTGGTCCCAGGACGTATCGGCGCTCGTTCACGAGAAGGGCGCTGAGCCGGGCGCCCCGCTCACCGGGCAGCTTACAGACGCGATCCACGCCGGGCGCTTCCGCATCGGAGAGCCGTGTACGCCACTGCCTGTGCCGGAGTCGGCCGCCGTGCCGCGCGTCTCAGAGCTGGACGAGACGATCCTCAAGCTCCAGGCGGAGAACCGCCTGCTCAGGGAGCGGATCGAGCGGTGGTGGGCAGACTACGAACGGTTCAGGGGAACGCCGGTAGAGACGCGCACGGAGGTCAGCTCGCCAGCGCTACGGGGCCTTTTTGCGTGGCCGGGGATAGGACTCATAGGACTCATAGGGCTGGCGATACTGTTCCCATCGGGCGTGGCGGCGGTGCTCCTGTGGCTGCTCAGGCGCTCCCGGCTCGCTATTCGGCAGGTGGCGGGCGCAATCGAAGAGTTCAAGCTCGACGGGGATCCCGTCCAGGTAAAGCTCCTCAAGACGCACCTGGACGGCAGCATGGACACGTCTTCAAAGCTCGTTGTTGATAGAGCAAGGAGGAAGTGAAGATGGCCCTTGTGCTGATCGTGCTGGTGCCGTTCGCCATGGGGTTTCTGGCAGGCATGGTCTGTGGCTGTGCGCTCGACCGCTGGGCGCTCCGAGGTCAGGTCAAGCGTGCCGAACGCAGCCTGGGAGAACTTGTCCAGGACCTCGAACGGCTACGAAGCCAAACGGCAGGAAAGCCCTGATGGACCAGGTACTGGTCACGCTGGCGTTTGTGGCCGTCGGTCTGGGTGCCGTCATCTTCGGCTGGTGGATACTGTTCAGGGCGGGGAGGTCGGGATGAAGTGCGTGGCGATAGCGCTGGGATTCATCGGGCTGTGCATCGGCGCGGGGATCGTCTTCCACTGGAGCGGTGCGCTGATGTTCGGCTGCGGCGTGGCGCTGCCCTATGTGACGGCGATGCTGTTCGGGCGCCGCTGCACGTTCGCCAACGGCGTCACATATATCGTCCTGAAGAAGGCAGGCATCTGGCGCGCACTCCTGGCAGACGGCTCCAGGGTGAGCGATCACCTGAAGCCCTGGTATGACGAGAAGGACAAAAAATGACTGACTGCGTGCGGACAGAGCATGGCTGTGAGTACCACCTGACAGGGCGGCCTGAGAGCTGGGCCTACGAGACGCCCAGCATGCTCAAGCTGCGGGCGGCGTTCAAACCAGCAGAGCTTGAGATCCGCAAGTTCTGCATGGCCGTGCGATGGGCCGCGCGACCGGTCCTATTCGCCGGTCCCTGGATCGGGGAGTTCGGCTGGGAGCTCGCACGCTGGCAGGGCGGCATCCGCCGGATTGCCCAGGGTGCGGAGTGGTATGTGATTGTGATGGGTGATGTCGGCCACCACCTGCTCTATCCTTATGCCCACGAGTACTGGGACGTGCCGCGATTCTTCCGGGAGGCCGGGTTCACGCGGCAGTGCGACCATGTGCGGGGCGGCGCGGAGGCGGCAGTGCACCTGCAGCTGCTCGCCTGGCTGATCGCAAGGGCGCTTGCCCGGATTGGTCCGGTTCAGATGACGCTCCTCCCCCAGCGCTTCCGGCCGGATGAGCAGGACATCGTCAGGCTCAAGGTCCCCGACGCCGCACGCTGGCGGCCGGAGGGCCGGTATTTCTGCGTGCTGCCGCGCCTGAGGTCCTGGAACCCGCAGAAGAACTGGCCTGTCGGCAAATGGCTCGACCTGATGGCCGCGCTCCAAGGGGACGGTTCGCCGTACGGCGAACAGGCGATGGTCGTGGGCGCGCCCGACGAGGTGCGCACGCTACAGCCCGAGTACGCGTGCGAGGAGCGCTGGTCGCTTCACCGCTCGATTGCTCTCCTTGGCGGCGCGGAGTTCGCCATCGCCCCGGAGAGTGGAGGCGCGTTGCTGTCGCTCCTTTGCGGCTGCCCGACCGTCGTGTTCGGGCACATGCGCAACAAGAAGCGCATCACGGCAGATGAGAACTTCCTTTCGACGCCGGTCCATTACGTGGCCCGGAATGACTATTCCCACTCAGCGGCTGAGGTCCTGGAGGGTGTGCGTGCGCTCCTGCGAGATATGCAACGAGCGGCTTGAGGCCTTTACGGCCGGCGGTCCGGATGGCCTTCCGGCCACATGGCGCTGCGCGAAGTGCGGCCTGGTCCAGCTCCGCTTCTCTGACGATGAAGCGGCCGCCTGGCGGGGCTACTGGCGGGAGCCTGGCCGCTACCACAAGGAGCGCGTCCTGGCGGGCTTCGCATCATTCGAGGCGCGCCTGGCACACGACCTGGAGCTCGCCCGCATCAGGATGGAGAACATCGTAAGGTTCTTGCACGGCGGCTGGCTGCTGGACGTGGGCGCCTCAAACGGCGCCCTTGTCCGGATGGCCCTGGAGTATGGCTTCGACGCCGTTGGCGTCGAGCCGGACCCCTGGGTGGTCATGCACGCGAGGGCCGCTGGCTGCAACCGGATGTTCTGCAAGACCTTCGAGGAATACACTGTGGCAGCCCCGTCCGATAGCTTCCACGTGATCGTCTTCAACGACTCCTTCGAGCACCTGCTCGACCCGCACGGCGCGCTTGAGGAATGCTTGCGGATGCTTGCCCGTTGGAGCCTCCTGGTGCTTGAGATGCCGGACGCCGACTGCCCCAACTTCAAGCGGCTGGGCGCTTCCTGGAAGCATTTCAAGCCGCGCGAGCACGCCTACCTCTACGGCCGCCGCCACATCGAGACGTTGCTGCGGATGCACCGGCTGGCGCTCATTGACACCATCATGCCGTATCCAGATCGGAGGGCCTACTACGCCCGAAAAAGCTTTACAGTTTAGCGTGCCGCCGGGGATCGGCGACTTCTCGTGGATCTACTCCAAGCTCGTCAGCCTGGGCAGGCCGCTACGGATCGTCGTCGCCAGATCGAACCATGACCGGATGCTGCCTTTCCTGAAGTTGCTTCCGGCGGTCGAGCACGCCGAGTATGCGCCCGTCAAGAATCCCGTGCACGTGGAGAGCGGAAAGGCAGCGGCCGATTGGACTCTAGAGCGGCTCATCCAGGAGGCCGAGCAAAAGGCGGTGCCCATCGAGCTGAACACCTGGCTTGAAGAGGGCCGGCGCATCGAGGACTTCATGCCGACCGTGCCCACGGTGCACCTCTACGAGATCCGGCTCGGCCCGGTGGCGACCTACCTTGCCGATCGTGCCCTGGTGCCCTTCACCCAGCGTGCCCGGTTCATGTGCTTCTACTGTGCCAACCGCGATACCAACAGGCGCTGGGGTGGGTGGAAACCGGAGGATTGGGGGCGGCTGGCTAAACTCATCGCCCAGCGTTGCGGCCTGCCGGGCTTCGTTTTCCTTGGCGCCGAATGGGACCGCGAATATGTGTCGTTAGTCCTGAAAAAAGTGCACCAGCCTGCCCTCGACCTTGTCGGCAAGCTGCCGCTGGAGGCCTCTCTTGAGGTCGTGCGCCGCTCGATCTATCTGGTCGCCTTCCCTTCAGGCATCCCCATCCTGGCAACGGTGATGGGC
>CAYYNS010000209.1:0-4031 GCA_964473085.1 uncultured candidatus Brocadiaceae bacterium | reverse complement strand
GCCAGGGCGTCCAGAACCGCACGGATTTCCTGGTCCGTCCCGACCGATATGCGCAGGCAATCCTCCAAGCGCGGCGCCTTGAAATACCTCACAAGCACCTTGCGCTCCACCAGGCCCTCATACACCCGCTCGGCGTCCCTGCCCGCCGGCACGCGGGCAAGGACGAAGTTCGCCTGCGAAGGCCAGCAGTAAAACCCCAGCCCGGTCAGCCCCTCGACGAGCATGCCGCGCGTCTTCTTGATGCGCGCGACGTTCTGGGCGAGCCACTCCTGATCGGCGATGGCAGCAACCGCGCCCGCAAGCGCCGGCGCGCTCACATTGTAGGAATCCTTGACCTTCATCATGCCGGCGATCAGCCCTTCGTGCGCCACCGCATAGCCGAACCGCAGGCCGGCCAGGCCGTGGGACTTCGACAGCGTCCGCGTCACAATCACATTCGGGCGGGTCTTTGCCAGCTCCAGGCAGTCCCACTCGGCGAAGTCCACGTAGGCCTCGTCAACCAGGAGCACGCCGTCGAGCGCGTCGGCAAGCCGCGCCACGTCGCTATAGGCGACCATCGTCCCGCTGGGCGCGTTGGGATTCGAAAGCAGCGTCAGGCGCGCTCCCGTGCGGGCCAGGGCGGCGGGCAGCGAGTAATCCTCGGGAAACTCCACGGCCGCGGCGCGGGCGTTCTGGATTCGGGCCAGCACCTCGTAGAGGCTGTAGGTGGGGCAGGGGAAGGCCATCAGGTCGCCCTCGCCGCAGAAGGCCCGCACGGCAATCGTCAGGATGTCGTCGGAGCCGAACCCGCACAGGATGCACTCTGGCCGCGTGCCCAGGAGCTGCGCCGCCCGCACGCGGAAGGGGTCTGCAAGGGGCGGCGGGTACTTGCGGATGGCCTCGCCGCAGGCGGCGCGCATCGCCTCGATGACGCGGGCGGACGGCGGGTAGGGGCTCTCGTTGGTGTTGAGCTTGATGAAGCCCGCCTCTTTGGGCTGAAGGCCGGGCGAGTAGCCTTCCATCTGCTCTATGTTCTTGCGAAGATAGGACATGATAGGACCTATAGGGACGGGCTGGCCCGCCGTACGTCTGGCGGGCTGGCGCAGCCAGGACCCTGCGCAGCGCGCCATTATAGGGCGGGGCCGAGCGCTGCCGCAACTCCCGCCGTCGGGCTGGCCGGGAGCATGCCTATCCCATCGGGACCGGCACGAGGTCGGGGTTGGGCATTGCCCGGCGCCCAACCTTCGCCATGTGGACCCATCGCCCGCCGACCTTCACCCGCACGACGTCGGCAGTGAAGTCGTTGTGGCCGGTCGTCAGGAAGGACGAACCGACCCCGTAGATGTCCACGGGAACCCCCAGGCTCTCGAACCAGGCGATGCGCTCGCAGTCGAAGCCGCCTGAGACCACGATCCTGATGCCCTGGAAGTAGCGGCGGGCCTCATCGCGCTCGGCCTCTGCGACGTCCCCGCCTGTGGCGAGGCCGTCGAGTGCCCTGCGCAGCTTGTTGACCAGTTGCGGCGTCACCCCGTTGTCGAGGCGCGGGTCGCCCGTGGGCTCGACGCTCACGTCGCGCACCTCCACCGCCGTATCGCAGCGAACGCCGAACAGACGGTACTTCTCGGCCTCGCCCCTGTCGCCCCGCGCCAGCAGCGTGCGGTAGTTCGCCCACATAGCATTCGCGGTGCACAGGGAGTCGCGGACTACGTCGTTGTCGGTATCCACGAGCGCGACCCGTTTCACTTCTGGCGGCAGCAGGCGTGCGAACTGGAGCATGGACTGTGCGCAGTCGCCCAGGAACGAGAGCACGTAGGAGTGCGACATGGTTCCGCTTCCGCGGCCTGCCCACCATTCGCCCTGTGCCTGTGTGGTGATCATCGCCGGCAGGCTCCGGCCGGTGTCGAGGTTGTAGCGATCCACGCCCACCTTGTATGCGTAGCCGTCCGCGCTCTGCGTGGCGGGCAGGTCGTAGCGGGCCGGGAAGAAGAACACGGGCTTGCCCCCCGCCGCCTCAAGGAGCCTGTACGTGTTCGTGGCAACCCGGCTCTGGCGGGCCAGGACACCGAGGATCGTGGTTTCGAGGATGGCAAAGTCGCGGTAGCGGCCACGGACCTTAAGCGCGGGGGCCCAGGGGGCGACCTTTGCGCCGTCAAGGACCGCCTCCACTTCCAGCGAGGGCGCCGTGCTGCGGAACGCACCGCTTTCATCAAGCCAGCCCGTGCACTGCTTCAGGATTGCGATGGCGTTGTCCACACCGCAGGCGACGGTGAAGGGCTCACGCTTGGCGAAGACCTGCATCTCCACTTCAATGTTGCCCACGTCAAGACCGCCTGCGCCCAGGTCGAGCTCGGGTGCGATGGGGCTCCTGCCACGAAAACGGTATCCCTCGTCGGCGAGCGCCGTGAGGATCTGCCGCAGGTTGAGGAAATACTGGTCGGAGTAGTAGCCGTGCCTCATGCGCTGATCGAGGCAGAAGACCTTGGGGTCAAGCCGCTTTGCGTCGAGGATTGACAAGCTGGCAGCCTCCGCGGGAAAACCCGCCGTCAAAGGGGGAGTGAGTCCAGTATAGCGGCTTGCGCCTCGAATGCCACCGCAACGATCCGGGGTGCGGCATAGGGAGATGCCTGCGCTGGGGCTAACGCGGGCACCTTGCGGCGCGGGGATTTGTGGGGACAAAAGGGTCTGGATCGGACACGCAGGCTGACAGGACCGTGTAAGATACAGGATGCTTGCGCACGCGAGCGGACAACTCAGGCTGCGGGAGGAAGGCGAGATGCCCGGCGGGAAGGATGTCGTGGTCAACAGGGAGGAGGCCAGGCTGGGCCGGCAAAGGCCGCCCGCTCACAGGGCGGCCCGGCGCCTTGAGTTGCTCCGAGGCGTGCGTCGGCGCGGCCGGGGCCGGAGGGCGGGTTTGTTGATAGGCCGAATTACGAAACGAACCCAATTTTCGCTAACTCTTCTGCTAACAAGGCCTTGCGTTCAATATAAAAGCCCACCCTGGCAGCCTGGGGAGCGATTATTGCAACAACGACGGGGCCTTGAAGCCCTCCGCGCTGCACCCGCCCGCACCCCCGCAAGGACGGTGGCGTTGCAGGCGAGTTGCGGTGGCATTCTCGGTGACGTGGTGGGGGCGTATCGGGGGAGCGCCACGGGAGTTATTCAGGGCCTTGAGTCAGCCTTTCAGGGGGACAAGCCTGAGGGCGTTGGTGCACATGATCTTGCGCTCGGCCGTGCGGGGGAGGTTGCAGCTTTTGATGAACAGGTGGAGGCGGTCGTCGAAGTAGTCGCGCCCGAACAGGCAGCGGTCCTGGTAGCTGACGAGGAAGCGCTTGCCCACGTGGGGGGTGCGGGTCAGGGCGTTGTAGGCACTGCCCGCAGACAGGTCGCAGTGGAGGTTGGGGTAGCGGTCCATGAAATCCCAGAGGCGTCCGCCCGGCGCGACGGGCCCTTTCGGATAGCCCTCCGTCCGCTCGTCTGCATCGCCGGATATGCTGGCCCAGAATCCGGGCGCGTGGCCGATGAAGTTGGCCCTCGGGCAAAGCTCCAGGGCGCGCGCCAGGTTTTCCCACGAACAGCAGTACCAGTAGCCCGGGTCCCTGTTCAGGTCGCGCGGCGGCACGGGGGTGTCCATGTGGAAGATCACCGGCAGGCCCTTCTCCCCGCAGAAATGCCACATGTGGAGGGCGTGGGGATCGTCCATCATGATGCGGCACTTCACCTCTCCGACGCCCCTGATGCCGTGGTACTGGATGGCGCCCCGGAGCCTCTCCATGGCATCCGGCGCGCGCGGGTCGGGGGCGTAGAACGGCACGAAACGGTCCGGGTACTGTTGGACAGCCTCGATGACGTCCTCAAGCGGCAGGCAGGTGCGGCCGGGCCAGAAGCAGCTCAGGTTGCCCTGTGCTGGGATCTCGTGCGGCGGGGCCTCCCAGGTCAGAAGCCACATCACGTCAATGCCGTGCCTGTCCATGTTCTCAACCAGTCGCCGGGCGTCATACCCGTACCACTTCACGTGCCCGTGGGCGTCAACGATTCGGTAGGCTCTTCTACGC
>CAYYNS010000208.1:1886-4051 GCA_964473085.1 uncultured candidatus Brocadiaceae bacterium | reverse complement strand
GCAAGGCTGCCGACAGCCGTCATGTTCGGGCCGCTTCTTCCGTTCCTGTCCGACGACCAGGACTCGATCGAGGCGCTCTTTGAGCGGGCGGCCGACCTGGGAGTGGATGTCATCTGGGTGGACGCGCTGAATCCGCGGCCGCGCGTGTGGCCTTCCGTGGCGGCGCTTCTGCGTGAGAGGTTTCCGGAGCTGCGTGAGCGTTACGCGCGGATACTACACGATCCCGCGGCGCGGGAGGAGTACCTGGGCGGCCTGCGCGAGCGCGTCGGGCGCGCCGTCCGGCGGCTGTCGCTGACCGATCGCGTGCATGGCTGCCCCTGAGCCTTGATCCTGCCCCACCACAAGCTTCCTGGGGTGCTCGAATCTCAGTGGAGCGCGTAGCGGACAAGCGTCAGGTGCAGGAGAGGGTCTGCCCTGCCTGCGAGCGCAGGACGCTCGATGAGGACGAGCGTGGCGGAATGGTGCAGGAGGAGGGCAGACCGGTCCGGTTCTTCGAAGCCCGGGGGCGGCGCCACGCGGTAGCGTCGGCCGTCAGGACCCAGCAGCAGCCAGGCGCTCCAGGTCTGTCGCTCTGTCAGAATGCGCTCCCCGATTAGGAGAGCGCGGCGGTCGCCGCGGCTTTGGCGCAGGAGGGCGAGTACCAGCCCCTGACCGGTCGCGGAACCGAAGCTGGGCACGAGTTCGACGCGCTGCTGATCCTCCACAAAGTCGTACGCCTGCAGGTCAGCCGGCAGGGGCGGGAGCACGTCAACGCTGTCGAGCAGGTCCCACACTGTGCCAGTGGCGAACTCATAGCAGTAGCCCGTTTCTCGGACTCCGTGTTTGGTATCGGTGAAGGTTTTGAAGACGGCCCTGCGTTCCCCGAGCACGGCCAGGTCCAGAACATCAGGCATGATGGGCCGCGGCCCGGCGCCGTTCTCCAACTGACCGCACCAGAGGTGGCCGATCCGGTGGCCTGGCGGTGAAGCGATGAAGGCTGCCCCCATGCTCGCTGCGATGGGGGCCACGAGGACCTTGTCTTCCGGCCCCAATTCAATCGGCTCGGGATCGGAGTCTTCCAGCGTCGTGTTCTGCCCGATCAGGGCCACAGGAGTCAGCAGACTGAGCCGCTTTGAGTGCACCTCGTAAGCGATCGGCACTGAGCCCGGGCGGTCGGGGTCACGGTGCCCGTTCATCAGCAGCCACAGCCTGTCGCCCCACGGCACGCAGCCAGCGAGTGAGCAGCCTTGCAGGCGGCCGTCCTCCCACAAGGGGTTGCTCCTTGAGCGGCCCGTCAAGGCGCAGGCCGAGCACCTGCGCCCCGCGAAGCAAGATGAGGCCGTCCAACTCAGGGGAAGAGATCATTGAGTTGACTGGCGTCAAGGTCAGGACGCGTTCCGGCCGAGCTTCTTCCAGTCGTGGCGCAGGAACCACCGCTGGCTGCGCTGCTGGCTCCTCAGCCCCCATGCCTGCTGCAAACGCGAACAGGGCCGCCACAGTGGACAGGATTCCCCTCACCGTCTCAGCCTCCCCCACGCGTGGATTGAACCATGTCGAGGAATTAGACGCTGGCGTCGCATGGCGGGTTCCGTGCGCCTTGACCTTCGCGACGATCCTGGCTACATTGGTGGCAGGATAGCCGTGGCGTAGAGGGCATTCGGCGAGACGCGGCGCGCCGCAGTGTTGACGACGGTTTGGTTCAGGTGCGCCCGTAGCTCAGCGGATAGAGCAGCGGTTTCCTAAACCGCAGGCCGCAGGTTCGAGTCCTGCCGGGCGTACCACCTCTTTCGCCGCGTTGACAGCCGCTTTCCCTTTTATTTGCGGGGTTTTTCGCGCATCGGCCCCTGCATGGGCAGAGCCCGTTAACTGTCCGATTTGGTCCTCTTCCGTTGGCTGTGGTCGTCCCTGTTTGGCCAAGCAGAAGCCCAAGACAGAATCGCCGTCGGTGTCAGTGGCCCTGGGGGCTCCGGCTTGCGCAACGTCGCTCGTGAAGTCCGGCAGTTTCGCCACGGCTTCACTCATTCTTTCAGGCGCGCTGTGCGTGTGGCGGCTCATGGTGAGATTGATGTCGCTGTGGCGCGCGATTCGCTGCGCTAGGCTCGGATGCACGGCGCAGTTCGCAAGGTTGGTGAGGCTGGGCGCATCCATCGCCTGACGCAGCAGTGTACCTCTGAGATGGCCACCAT
>CAYYNS010000208.1:0-1786 GCA_964473085.1 uncultured candidatus Brocadiaceae bacterium | reverse complement strand
AGGCTGGGCGCATCCATCGCCTGACGCAGCAGTGTACCTCTGAGATGGCCACCATGGCGGACCCACGCCAGAGGAAGCAGAAAGAAGTGTTGAGGGCTGCCTGCTTCGGCGGTACAATTATTCATTACCAGCATGAGCCCGGGTTGACGGATGTCACCTGGGATGTACTGAAGCTATTGCACGGGAGGGGGAAAGGGACCTTCTGGTTGCCGGGCGTGTTCATCCTTTGCGTGGCCGGACGGCTAGCGCACCCGCCAGCACTCCGGACTCGGACAGGCGCAGGGAGTATAGATAGTGTGCCATTGCCAATTGCCGTGAGCAGACGTCAGTGGGGCAGGTGCATTGTGGAGTTCTATCGTGTCGTCAACTAGAACCTGGAACCCCATCCTCCTGACATGCGTGTTTCTGATTGCCCTTGCAGTCGGTCTCGGCATTAACCTTCTGGCAGGGCCCCAAGAACTGACGGGGGACGAACCGGAATATCACTCGCTGGCCCTCCAGGTCGCGCAAACAGGCACGTACGGCACACCGGGTGGCCAAGCCTCCAGAGCGCCTCTCTACCCCTTCCTCCTGGGCGCAGCATACAGAGTATTTGGAGCAAGCCCGCTAACAGGGAGAGTGCTGCAGTCTGTCCTTGCAGCGTTTATGGTCTTGCTTACGTTCATGATTGCGTGTCGCTTTGGCGGACTGTGGGCAGGCGTCTTGTCCGCAGTGCTTCTAATGGTGGACTCCTATTGGTGGCTGATGCAGTATGAGCTCCTGCAGGAGAACCTCCTTGGGGTGCTGCTAACCGGCGCTGTGCTTGCCGGGCTTATGGCCATCGAACAGCGGCACGTTCGGGCAATGTTGTGGGCGAGTCTTGCGGGCCTTCTGGTGGGCCTATCCCTGCTGACAAAGCCGCTGATCATTCCACTGCTGCCACTGCTGTTGGTTGTGCCCCTCCTAGCAAAGCCTGGTGAACGCGGCCGGGCAATGGCTCTCGTGGCAATCTGTTTCGCTGCCTCGGTCATCGCCGTTGTCCCGTGGTCCGTGCGAAACTATCGGGTTTTTGGGAGGTTCGTCCCCATCTGCACAGGCTCGGGGATCGTCTTTCATGGAGCACACTGCTCTCAAAACGTCTTCCGCGGTGGATGGACGTCGAAATGCGAGCTCGGCCCCGAAGAACTCGAAAGGCTGGGCAGCGCAGTGTCGGCGCAGCAGAAGGAAGTTCTTCTTGACAGGCTTCACTTGGCTGCCGGAATCAAGGAAGCGCTGCGGCGTCCGGTCTGGGAACTCCTGATCCACTTCGTAGCAAAGGGGCTCAGATTCTGGTCCCCGTCCACATTCTTCGGCGCAGACACTCTCCCGCTCGTAATTGCCAAGGTAGGCTTGATACTCCTGAACTGTGCGGTGCTGGCCAGTTTCCTTATGGCCATTTGCACCGGAAAGATGCACGGATGGATAGCCGGCCTATCGGTAGGGGCCGCTATGCTCACCGCCCTCGTATTTTGGGGCACGATCCGATTCCGCTACCCGCTGGCCGGGATAATCTGCGCCTACGCGGCATCTTATATCAATGCGCAGGCAGCAAAGCTTTGTGCCCGCAAGGGTGCATCCTGCCCCGGCCATAGCCATCCTCGCTGCCGGAGAACCTGGCCTTTTCGGTATCGCCGAGGAGGGCGGTGATTATGGTCTCGCCGGGTACTGGGTCACCTTTTCCGGCACCTCGCAGGGAAACTTCTTCCAGGGAACCCAGCTGCGTTTGTACCACCGGTTGTGCGTGAAGTCGGAAATGTTGCTGTCCAGC
>CAYYNS010000207.1:0-4058 GCA_964473085.1 uncultured candidatus Brocadiaceae bacterium | reverse complement strand
ATCTGGTCCGTCCTTCACGCGCAGCCTTTCTACTGCGCCCTCGCCGAGCGCTGCGACTTCCTTCACTTCGGGACGACCGCTGACCATGTGCGCTCGTGCGAACGGCTCCATTACGAGAGCCTTGACGAGAGACTGCGACCGTGCCGGGGACCTGTGCTCATCATGTGCGACCTCGATGAGTCCCGCGTGCGAGGTGACGAAGCCGTGGTAGAAGGCTGTGAAGGGACGGGCAGCCTTGTGCTGGGAGGGCGCAACCTCGTAGTCGGAGCCACGGTGAAGGACACCATCAAGCTGCGCAGCGGCGTGTGTCTGGACGTGCTGCCAGGCAGGACGGAAGGGGGCCAGCAGACCTATTTCTTCCGCATCTATGGGATTGACGACACGTTCAAAGGTACCCTGTCTGGCGGCGCCTGTACGTTCCTGAATGAACCGATGCAGCACTGGCTTGATCGGCAGAAAATCCCGGAGGAAGAGCTCTGGCCGGACGCCAATCCCGCAGAGCGTTCGCTCTGGAACGCGCGGCTGTTTCCCGCAGGCGAGCGCCCCGACCAGGCGGACAAGGTCCTCTGGATGCAAGAGAGCAGGGTTCCGAGAAGGCGCATCCAGGACTGGCTCAGCGACAGGCGCTGGTCCATGGAGGAGATATCCATCCTCGCCGACGGCGAGGCGTTCCGAGAGTTCAGGCAGCGGATCCGTAGCGATCAGATCATCCGGGCACTGCCGGCTTCGCTGGACTCGCCTCACCCCCTCAGTGCGGACGACCTCGCCTGCGTCCTGCGAAGGGCCCCCCAGGAGGCCCCTGCGGTCGTCAACCGGATAGCAGGGGCAGCCTGCGCGGGCGCGGCGCTGGAACGAGCGAGGCTCCTGCACACCCTGGCCGCAGCCCTGGACAAGCTTCCGCCCGGACAAGCACAGGCATTGCTGACAGACAAGGCCATCGAAGCGTGCTTGCCCACAAGGCCCGACACACAAGCCCTCAAGGATGCGGCTTTCGAGGCATTGCGCAACGCCCTAGAGACCACCGTCAGTGGCTTCCCGGACACTTTCAGGTGCGCCATCAAGAGAGACCAGATTGCCTGGGGGCGCTCCTCTGTGCGCCTCGACCTGGCTGGAGGGTGGACCGACACGCCTCCCTACTGCCTCGAACAGGGCGGCGCGGTAGTCAATGCCGCGGTGAACCTGAACGGTCAGCCTCCCGTGCAGGTCTTCGCACGGGTAGTCTCGGAGCCGT
Organism: uncultured candidatus Brocadiaceae bacterium; assembly: GCA_964473085.1. Classification (GTDB taxonomy): domain Bacteria; phylum Planctomycetota; class Brocadiia; order SM23-32; family SM23-32; genus CAYYNS01. The sequence goes on along the minus strand of CAYYNS010000207.1, from coordinate 2,827 downwards.
GCATAACGCTCAGTTCGATTGACCTGGGCCTGAGGGAGCGGATAGATGACCTTGAGTCCCTGCTGAACTATCGCTCCCCGCAAGCCACGTTCTCGATCCCCAAAGCGGCCCTGGCCCTTTGCGGTTTCTCACCAGAGTTCCATAGCTGGCCGGCCGATGTGACGCTCCAGGAGATGTTGGAGAGGTTCGGCGGCGGAATCGAACTGACGCTGCTCTGTGCGGTACCGAAAGGCTCCGGGCTGGGCACAAGCAGCATCCTGGGCGCCACACTGATCGCCGTGCTGCACAGGCTCGCCGGCATCGAGCTGAGCCCCAGGGACCTGTTCCATAGGGTGCTGGTGCTTGAACAGCTCCTCACGACTGGAGGCGGCTGGCAGGACCAGATAGGAGGGGCTCTGGGCGGCCTGAAACGGATCAGCACGGCACCGGGGCTTGTCCCCGATCCCCTCATACACTGGCTGCCGCACGACCTGCTGCGTTGCGCGCAGACAGGCGGCACATCGGTCCTCTATTACACCGGCCTGACACGGCTGGCCAAGGACATCCTCCAGCATGTCGTGGGACGCTACCTCAACCGGGAGAAGGACGCCCTGCGCGTGCTGAGCCGGCTCAAGCAGGAGGCAGAGCGGGTAAGGGATGCTGCGGAGCAGAGGAACATCCAGGGGCTCGGTGCTGCACTGTGGCGGGTCTGGGACCTGAACACAACGCTGGACCCTGAAGCCACTAACCCGGCCATCAACGCCTTGATGGACCGCGTCCGGCCGCATGCCCTTGGCGCCAAGCTCCTAGGGGCAGGGGGAGGGGGATTCCTCCTGGCGGTCTGCCAAGACACAGAAACTGCCCGCAGGCTCATCGCGGACCTGGATGCCAGCCCCCTCAACGAACTGGCGCGCGTCTACGATTTCACCGTGAACGACACCGGCCTGGAGGTCACGGTGAGCTAGCGCGGCCGGCCTCCTGACCCTCTGTCAGCTACCCCTGGCGGTCCCCTACCGCAACCGCCCGATGCCGAGTCCACCCGGCTGTGGATGCACGCCTGGGTGCTTAGCTGCTCCCAGCGTGGTAGAATCTCAGCGGGAATCCCATTCAGGGAAAAACACCGGAGCGGCGAGGAAGGATCCGTGAAAACGCCGGGGCGATCTTGCTGGGTGAGTTGCGGAAAGACTGAACGACCTCATGCCGATCCGCTGCGCTCGCCGTACGGCGCAGCCGGCTTGCGGGCAGCCGTGATCGTTGCCCACCCCGATGACGAAACGCTGTGGGCGGGCGGCGTCATTCTGACCCATCGCGATTGCTCATGGTATGTCGCCAGCCTCTGCCGCGGAGGCGACCCCGACCGTTCGCCGAGGTTCCTGCGTGCGTTGCAGGATTTGGGTGCAGCCGGGCGGATGGCAAACCTGGATGATGGCCCGCTGCAAAGGCCCCTGACGGCGGCGCTGATCGAAAGGACGATCCTGGATTTGTTGCCACAGCCGCAGTTCGACCTGATCCTGACGCACGGCCCCAAAGGAGAGTACACGCACCACCTGCGGCACGAAGAGACCAGCCGGGCGGTCGTGGCCCTGTGGAAGGCAGGCAAGGTCTGCTGCGACTGCCTGTGGCTCTTCGCTTATGAAGATGGTGCGGGGCAGTATCTTCCGAAGCCCGTGGATGGAGCGGACTTGAAGTTCGCCTTGCCGACGAAGGTGTGGCAAGAGAAACACCGGATCATCACCGAAGTATACGGGTTCGCTCCGGAAAGCTTTGAAGCCAGGACGACGCCGCGCCAGGAGGCGTTCTGGCGCTTCCACTGCGCCACAGAGGTCCAGGACTGGATTCACAGAGGAGGACCGGGGCAATGAAGGTAATGGTGCTCTATGACTATCCGCCTACGCCGGGAGGGCTTGCCACACAGGGCGATCTCCTCTTCAAGGGACTACGCGAAATCGGCGTGGATGCCCATGCTGTGCACTTCGAGTCTGCGCAGGAAAAAGAGTGGTATTATCGGTGGTTCGAGCCAGACATCGTTGTGGGCATTGGCTACTGGGGACACACAGCTCACCTTGTGCTCCACCCGCAGCGCTACGGCGTGCAGCCCGTGCCGTGGCTGGTGGCTGACGGCTACGTCGCAAACTATCAAGAGGTGCTGAACGCCCTGCCGCTCATCCTCGTCACGTCTAACTGGGTGAAGGAGGTCTATGTCCGCGACGGGATCGCTGCTGACAAGCTCGAAGTGCTGCCGGTCGGGTGCGACACCGACTCGTTTATCCCGCGGGACAAGGGTGACCAGAAGGTATCCACTGTGCGAGAGGCACTCGGCGTAGCCCCCGACCAGCTCATGATCCTCACTGTGGGGGGCGACGCGGCCTCGAAGGGAGCCCAGGAGGTCATGCAGGCCCTGGCCCTGATTGACACAAAGGCGCCCGACTGGAAATATGTCTGCAAGGTCTGGCCCCAACCGCGAACCGTGCGGCAGAACCTGGCGGACCTTCAACTGGCCACCCAGCTCGGCATCGAAAAGAACGTGGTCTACACCACCAGCGTGGTGTCCAGGAACTTCATGCCATATCTGATGGCCGCCTGCGACATCTACGCCGCCCCCTCCAGGCTCGAAGGATTCGGCATGCCGCACGTCGAGGCTGGGGCTTGCGCAAAGCCCGTTCTGGGGATCAAGGCAATGGCCATGCTTGACACGATTGTGCACGGCAAGACAGGGTTCCTGGCGGGTGTGGCTCAGGAGATCCGGATCGGCGAGACCATCCTCGGCGAGGAGTCCGGCTACGAGGCCGGCCGGCGGGTCGTGTTCGAGCCGCCCCGCACCGCTGACTACAGGGCCAGCGTGCACGAC
>CAYYNS010000206.1:0-4067 GCA_964473085.1 uncultured candidatus Brocadiaceae bacterium | reverse complement strand
CCGGCCGCCGCCGGTAGTGATCATGCGGCGCACCTGCCTGCGGCGCAGCTCGTTCCTGACGTAGGAAGCCCCGTTCGACACAGGCTCGACCAGGGCCAGAGCGCTGCACTCGGGCATGCGCTGCGCCGCCTGGACAGCCATGGTCGCACCAAGCCGCAGGCCCAGCAGGCAGACGCTGCGGCAGCCAGTGCGGGCCCGCAGGAACACGGCTGCCGAGCGCACGTCCTCTATGCCTGTCAGGACAGTGGCCTGTGCGGAATCGCCCGGGCTCTCGCCGCAACCCCAGTAGTCAAACCGCAGCACCGGCCAGCCCTGCTGCGCAAGCCCCCTGGCCAGCCGCGTCATGGCCAGACAGCTCGACCTGCGCTCGTCGCCGAAGGGGTTGCAGAACACGGCGCAGGGCTCTCGCCGCTCGCCTGCGGGCTCGTGGACCATCCCCGCCAGAGGGCGCCCGAAGGACATCAGTTGCAGGGGCTGGTCCCTGGCCACCTCTCCTCCGTCGCGAATGCCTGCCCCCTACCCCACGCGCACGTCTCAGTGCGGCCGCAGGAGGCCCTTGCGCTCGGCAGCTATGTAGTTCGCGCACCACTGGTCCCTGCCGCACAGCGCCTCCGCCGCCAGCACGCTCGCCATCATGTCCACCTCAGTCGGATCAATGATGGCCGAATCCAGCCCGGCCTGGACCATGAGCGCGGCGAACGCCCGGTTCAGGGCGCTGCGGTAAGGAAGGCCGAAGCTGATATTGGACAGCCCGCCCGTCGTATGGATCCCGGGAAACTGTGCCATGACGCGCCGCACCGTCTCCAGCACGGCCTCGACCTGGCCCGGGCTGGTGCCCAGCGGCTGCACGCAGGGGTCAACGTACAGCCGGCCGGGACCGATGCCCGCCTTGTCGGCAGCCTCGACGATCCTGGAGGCGATCTCCATGCGGTCGTCAACGCCGCCCGACAGCCCGCCTGCGTCCATCAGCAGTCCGACCAGGCGCGCCCCGCGCTCCGCAGCGATGGGGAGCACCTCCCGCAGGCGCGCAGGCTCCCCGTTGACGCTGTTGAGCATGACGTCGTCCCCGCGCACGAGCTCCAGGGCAGCCCTGAAGCCTTCCGCCGGCGCGCAGTCAATGCACAGGGGCAGGTCAGTATTATCCTGAACGACCTGCACGGCCCATTTCAGGTACCCGATCTCCCGTTCGGGGTCGCACCCGGCATTGACGTCAATGAAGTGGGCGCCGGCGGCGGCCTGTATCCTGACCTCGCGCGCGATGTGTGCCGCGTCGCGCTCGGCCATGGCCCGCGCGATCCTGCGGCGGCTGGCATTGATCCGTTCGGCAATGATCAGCACGCTCGTGAGAGCTCCGGCAACCGGCCCCCCATCGGAACCGTATCTTTTGCGGGACGCACAGAGTATAGCCGTGCCCACCCGGCAGCGTCAAATATTGCGGGCTGACAGGGCATGCCCGGTTGCGCCGGCGCGGCGCATGTGGTAGCTTAGGGTGTGGAAGGCCTGTAGGGTGCGGCGCCAGGCCTCTTGCGGACCGGACTCTTTGAAATCTCTGGGGACCGTGCTAAGCGGGGCGCTAGCGGTGCCCTGTACCTGCAAACCGCTTCAGCAGGGCTGACCACTCCTCTGAGGCACACGCCTCTTCGTGGCCAAGGGGTTGCGGTGGCGGCGTTGAACGATGGGTCCCATGGAGCAGGGCGGCCGTGAACCTGGTCAGGGGAGGAATCCAGCAGCCATAAGCGGTACCCCTGCCTGCCGTGGGGCAGCCTGTCGGGAGTCGCCCGGCAGCTACTGCCCGTGGGGGCGATGCCGAACGGAGCGCACGGTCCCCTGTCTTGAGGCTCGGAGGCAGACGTGTACCTGGTCTTCGCGCGCAAATACCGTCCCCAGCGCTTTGAAGAGGTCGTGGGGCAGGCACATATAGCCCGCACGCTTCAGAATGCCGTGCGCACCGGCCGCGTGGCCCACGCCTACCTGTTCTGCGGCGGCCGAGGCATCGGCAAGACGAGCATGGCCAGAATCCTGGCCAAGGCGCTCAACTGCAAGGACGGCCCCACCGCGGAGCCCTGCGGGCAGTGCGACTCCTGCCGCCGCATCGCCATCGGCGAAGACCTCGACGTGGTGGAGATTGACGGGGCCTCTAACCGCGGCATAGACGAGATCCGCGAGCTGCGTGAGAGGGCAGGCTACGCACCTGCCCGCAGCCGCTTCAAGGTCTACTACGTGGACGAAGTCCACATGCTCACCCAGCCCGCCTTCAACGCCCTGCTGAAGACGCTCGAAGAGCCGCCTCCACACGTCAAGTTCATCTTCTCCACGACTGATCCGCAGCAACTGCCGGAGACGGTAAAAAGCCGTTGCCAGCGCTTCGACTTCCGGCGCATATCGGAGGCCGACATGATTGCGCACCTGCGCGGCATCTGCGCCAGGGAGGGGCTTGAGGTACAGAAGGGTGCCCTGGAGATGATTGCCCGCGCAGCGAGGGGCAGCCTGCGGGATGCCCTGGGCGTCCTCGACCAGGTCGCATCGCTCGGCAGCAAGCAGGTGCGCACGGAGGACCTGCTGCTGGTCCTGGGGGCGGCCAGAACCCAGAGCCTCACCGACATCGTGGATGCCCTCGCTGCCGGACAGACCGGGCAAGCGCTCAAGCTCTTGCGGGATGTGCTGTTCAGCGGCGTGGACCTGATTGACCTGGTGGACCAGCTTTCGGAATACCTGCGTGACCTCCTGATGGCCTCCTACGTTCAGCCGGAGGATGGGCTGCTGGCTGGGGCGGCGGCAGACGCACAGACGCTTGTGCGCCAGTCGGGGCTGTTTACTGCTGAACAGATCGTCTACATGATCCAGGTCCTGCGGGAGGCGAAGCTGCGCGCACGTCGGGATACCACCGGCTGCCTCGCCCTGGAGCTGGCGATTATCAAGCTGTCCCGGCTGCAAGACCTGATCGTGCTTGAGGAGGCGCTTGCCGATCGGCCAACAGGCCCCGCGCCGGCGGCGGCGCCCGGCAAGCCGGCCACCCCCTCGGAGCCAGCCTCAGCGCAGCAGCGCATTCAGAGCATGATGCAGAAGCTCCAGGACCGCAAGGCGGAGCCCAAGGGCGGCAGCAACGGCGAGGTGCCGGACGGGGTTGATCCTGCAAGGTTCCGCCAGATACACAGGTCAGCCGACGACGCCTCGCTGGCGGAGCAGGTGCGCGAGGACCGGTCCCTGCTGAGCGCGTTCGCAGAAGGTGACAAACAGGTGGGGCTTCAGCCCGTTCGACTCAGGCGCGGCCGCAAGCAGCCCCCACAAAAGCCTCCTGCCGAGATGCCGCCCGGGGAGACAGAACAGTGACCCCCGGACCGCGCGGGCAGTAGGACGCTTTGCTGTCTGACAGGAAGGGACGGACCATGAGAGGCCACGGCGGAATCGGCGATGTCGGGCGTCTGGTCAAGCAAGCTCAGGGCCAGCTCAAGGACATCCAGAGGCAGCTCGCTGCCCTGGATGAGACGCTCAAGGAGCGCGTCGTTGAAGGCAGCGCGGGCGGCGGGATGGTCAAGGTCCTCTTCAACGGCTTGCAGGAGCCCCTCGACGTCGTGATAGAGCCCAAGATACTGAAGGAGGAACAGCCCGAGTTCATCCAGGAAATGCTGCTGGCGGCCATCCGCCAGGGCCTCAAGAAGGCAAAGGAAATAGGCGAGGAGGAAAAAAAGAAGGTGGTCGCCGGCCTTGGGTTCCCGGGGATGGAAAACCTGCTGTGAAGGGTAGACCCCTGGTGCCCGAACCGGTAAAATACGATAAACGCAACCAGGAGGAACTGGGGTTGGTCGGGCCATATGGGGAGTCTGTCGCGCGACTAGCTGCCCTGCTTGCGAAGCTGCCGGGGATCGGCCAGAAGACGGCGGAACGGCTCGCCGATCACATTGTGCGGCTCAGCACGCAGGAGGCCCTGGAACTGGCGCAGGCGATCCGGGAAGTCAAAGAGAGCGTGCGGCAGTGCTCGGTGTGCTTTTTACTTTCGGAGGGCGACCCCTGTCGCATCTGTGCCGACAGCGGGCGCGACCGGTCGGTCATCTGCGTCGTGGAAGACT
>CAYYNS010000205.1:0-4083 GCA_964473085.1 uncultured candidatus Brocadiaceae bacterium | reverse complement strand
CCGTCCACCTCCCAGTGGGAGAAGGCCAGCACGTCGGCCCCCTGCGTGATGCTCGCCGGGGCCGACAGCGTAACGGTCTCCCCATGGGTGCAGGCACGCTCCAGCGGCAGGTCCCCAGCGGCAGACCCATTGACTGCTAGGTCGGGTGCGCGAAGCGGCGCGCCATCTTCAGCGCGCACGCTGACCCTGAGCACGCAAAGCGTGGAGGCCGCCTGGCCGAGCGCCCCCAGGACAGCCGCCCCGCCGTACGGCGGGCGCTCGCCAGAGGCGCCGATCAAACGGCATCGCAGGCTGCACGGGTCAGCGCCGTTGCAGGTCTGCATGTCGGCGACCAAGTTTAGTTCCCCCGGCGGCGCAACGACCTCGATCGTGGCGACCTGTTCCGAACAGTGCCATGTCTCGGCGTCCTTGGACTGCTCTTCAACGATCAAGACCTCCCAATAGTCCAACCTCGGCTGAGCCCCGGACGCGCCCGGCACATCGAGCCTTGAGGCAGAGAGCTGTCCGGCGGCGCTGCCGAGGCCGATTGGCACGCCGCCCGTGCCGGTGCCCCACACCAGGTAGCCGAGCGTCTCCTCCGCATGCACGCCATCGGCTGCCTCTTCCTCCTGGAGCGCCACGTTGAAGCCTCCTGGCATGAGGTTGCTGATACGCTCGGTGACCGCCGAGGGGCCGTTAGCGGTCTGCTGCGTGGCGATCACCAGGTTGATCGAGTCGAGCTTGAGCGGCAGCGTGATCCATGTCGGGCTGAGCACGTTGGCGTTGTTCATGGGATACTCGTTGGCAATGCGAATCTGGAAGCCGCCCATGTTCCAGGCGCCGCGCTCGAACACGAACCAGCGCACCTGTTCGCTACCGTGCAGGCCATCCAGGTAGTCCCACTCCTGGAAGCGTATCTGGAAGGAGGTGGGCGTGACGTTGCGCACGCGTATCTCACCCGGGTCGGCGCCGTTGTAGGTTGCCGGCCCGGCGATGACGACCGGATCAACAAATGTGTGACTCAAGTTGACCGTCTGCCACTGGTGGTTGACGCTGGCGACGTCAGTCTCCTGCTCGTAGTCTTGCGATAGCAGGGTGCAGCGCAGGGTGCAGGGGTCGGCCCCGTGGCAGGTCTGGATGTCCGCGATGAGCGGCGGCTGGCCGTGGAGGCTACGGAAAGCCCCGACCCGCTCGGGGGTCCAGTGCACGGTCTCAGAGTCTTGGGATTGCTCTTCGCGCAGGTAGACGACTTCGTGCCCATACGGGTTTGCCAGCAGGTATGGCTTGTGAGTGACCACGTTGGGCGTCAGGGTCGTGGCCTCTATCCCTTGCCGCACTGCTATGTAGCCTATCTGCTCGCTGACGTGGCCACCGGAGGCTTCCTGCTCCTGCATGGAGAAGTGCATGCCGCCCGGATAGACGCCGCAGATACGGTCCGTTACCGCCTCGCTCCCGTTGAAGGTCATCACCTGGGCGAGGATGACAGGCGTGACGCTGAACGGCATCGGGAACCCGACCCATCTTGGCGCGAAGACGTTGGTCTTGTTAGTGCTGAACTTCTCGGCGATGACCAGCGCAACGCCGTCGGAGTGCCAGGTGCCGCGCTCGACGGCAATCCAGGGCACCAGCTCCGGGCAATGCCAGCCATCGAGATAGTCCCACTCCTGGAACTTCATCTGGAACGACGTGCGCGTCACGTTGCGCAGGCGGACCACGCCCGGCGCCCAGCCGTTGCTGGTGGGCGGGCCGGCCACCACAACCGGCTCGATGAAGGGCTCCGTGAGATTGACCGTGGTCCAATTGTGGTCAACCCAGGCAGCGCCGTATTCCTGCACGAAGGCCTTGGTGGCGATGGCCAGATCGGAGAAGTCAATCAGCCCGCCCGGGCTGCTCGCCCCCAGCACGCCCACCAGCGTCGTGGCGCCCGTGTTTATGTCTGCCGTGCGCAACTCGGCCTGGTATGTGTCATCGTTGAACGCAGCGAGGTATAACGTGGCCGTGCTCCAGTCGAAGTCCATGCCCTGGCTGTACTTCGCATCGAAGCCGATCGGGCCCTTCACCGTCCCCGCGCCGGTTGTCTTATTGATGTACAGCAGCTTGTCGCTGGCGAGGTCCAGACCGTAGATCGCGCCAGCGCTGTGGACGGCGATGTCTATGATGGCCGGGCCGTTTGTGATCTCGCCGATCCGCGTCGCCGCGCCCGTGGACAGGTTGATGGTGTAGAGGGAGGAGTGGGAACCGCTGGAGCTGGACGCGTACATCGTCCCCGTGGTCCGGTCCATTCCCAGGCCGGTCCAATCTTCGGTGCCATAAGGCGTAGAGGTGCCGATCTCGGTCACCGCGCCCGTGGCGATAGTGACCTTGCAGAGCTTGTTGGTTGGCCCGATCGCGTAGATGAACGAGAAGTCACCGTCGTTCCCGAAGTCGGTGCCCGTCCAGTCTGTGGTGATGCTGCCACGCGCGGTGAGCGTCTCGGGCGCATCCAGGGCGCACTGGTATATCTTGTTCGAGACCACATCGCAGCCGTAGGCACGATGGTGCAGGTCCAGCGGCATCACGCCTGACGGCGCAATTTCAGGCCGGGCCGGGGCGCCGGGCAGTCGGGGCGGCGCCGCATTGATGCAGACCGGCCGCCGCGGCGGGGTCGCCTGCGGCTCAGACGCCAGGACCGCCGCCCACGCGCTCAACAGCGCTCCCGCAATAATGCCGACGCTCGCCCTTGAGAGCGCCATCCACTGTTCGGTTCTCATCGCTTGTCCTTCCTACTTGCGTGTCAGGGCTTTTTCTACTGCGCTTCAGTTGTCTGAGACGTAGAGGGCTGCCGCCTGGCGGCTGGCCGTCATCTTGAGCCCGATCGTGGCGAGGCCCAGCTCTGCGGCAATGCCGTCCACCTCCCAGTGAGAGAAGACGACCACTGTCGAGCCGACTGCGACGCTTGCAGGGGCCGAGAGCGTTACGGTCTCTCCGGGGGTGCAGGCGCGCACCAGCGGCAGGCCGGAGGCGGCAGAGCCGTTCACGCTGACGTCTGCAGCCTCAAGCAATGCCCCGCCTTCAGTGCGAGCGCTGACCGACAGCACGCAAGGCGAAGAGGCTGCCTGGCCGAGGGCCTGGAGGCCGGCTGCGCCGTGCTCGCTGCCCGCCGAGCTGACGTAGCTGACCCGCAGCGAGCAGGGGTCAGTGCCCTTACATGTCTGCATATCGCCTACGAAGTTCAGCTCGCCCGGTGGCGCACTGAACCACACCCCATTAATGGACTCTGAGCAATGGTAGGTCTCGGCGTCCTTGGACTGTTCCTCGACTATGTGCGTTTGCCAATAGCCTCGGGCCGCGGGGCCGCCGTCACGGGTGCACGACACCTCCATGCCCGTAGCGGCAGCACCGGCGAGGACTGCACCCGTCCCCGTGCCCCACACGAAGTAGCCGAGGGTCTCCTCCGCGTGGATCGCGTCCGCAGCTTCCTCCTCCTGCAGCGCCACGTTGAAGCCTGTCGTGCCGATGCTGCTTATGCGCTCCGTCACGCACGAGGCCCCGTTCGCCGTCTGCTGGGTAGCCACCACCACGTACACGTCTGTGAGCGTCAGTGGCAGGCGCACCCAGGACGGGCTGAACACGTTGGCGTTGCTCATCGGGAATTCGTTGGCTATCCATATGTTGTCGCTACTCATGTCCCAGGCGCCGCGCTCGATCACCCACCAGCGTATCTTTTCCTGGCAGTGCCAGCCGTCCAGGTAGTCCCATTCCTGGAACCGGATCTGGAACGAGGTGGGCGTGACGCTGCGCACCCGGACCTCGCCGGGGTCGGCCCCGTTGTAACTGGCCGGCCCGGCAATGACCACGGGGTCAACGAAAGCGAATGCCGTGGTCACCGTCTGCCACTGGTGGTTCGCATTGACGACCCCGTTGGCCTGCGACAGATCTTGCGCCAGCAGCGTGCAGCGAAGGCTGCACGGGTCTGGGCCGTGGCAGGTCTGGATGTCCGCGATGAAAGGCGGCTGGCCGGGCACAGCGAGATAGCCGACCTTCTCGGGCACCCAGTGGGCCGTCTCAGAGTCTGCGGACTGCTCCTCGCGCAGGTAGAGCACCGTCTGCCGGGCCTTGTCAACG
>CAYYNS010000204.1:0-4099 GCA_964473085.1 uncultured candidatus Brocadiaceae bacterium | reverse complement strand
GCGACGCCGGCGTCGCGGGCGACATCGCAGCCTCCCTTGGCGACCGCGCGGGCGTGCTGGTAGACATGGGTCACCACCCCTGGGGCGTCAACGTCGCCCAGATCGTCGCTCACCTCATTGGTGAGGGCAGGCGTGGGGGGGTCCATTTCAACTCCCGCTACGCCGCTGACGACGACCACGCTGTGGAACCGAACATCACGATGTTCGCGATCTTCTGCGAGCTGGTGCAGGCGGACGTGGTCACAACTGCAGAGCGCGGCCGCAACTGGGCCTACATGATAGATCAGTGCTCGTCGTTGGAAAACCGGATCCATGCGGTTCTGCACAGCATAGACTCGCTCCAGATCTCGCTGGCGAAGGCGCTCATCCTCGACCGCGAGCGCCTGGAGCAGGCACGCAGGGGGAACGATATCCTGGGCGCGAACCGCACGTTCCTGGACGCCTTCCTCACGGACGTGCGGCCAATCGTCCAGATGGGACGCATCGAGAAGGGCTTGCCAGTTGATCCCGTAGAAGGCTACAACGCGAGCGGCTACCAGGAGCGAATCGAAAAGGAACGGCGCGGGTAGGGCAGGCCGTTCAGGATGACAGCAGCTCGTCTGCTGTGGTGTGTGCCAGTGAAGGCAACGTCCGGGCAGCTCCCGCTACGGGCTGAGCGCTGATGGCGATGGCACGCATCCCAGCCCTGAGAGCGGCCTCCACGCCAGCCGGCGCATCCTCGATGACCAGGCAGCGGGCGGGCGCAACGCCGAGCCGGTCGGCGGCCCGCAGGAAGATTTCTGGATGGGGTTTGCTGCGCGTGACGTCGTTCCCGGACACGCTCGTGTCGAACATGCCAGCCAGGCCGAGCCGGGCAACGATGGCGGGGGCGTTCCTGGAACCTGAGGCAACCGCAAGCTTCGCGCCCCGCAGCTTCAGGTCCGTCATGAGGCGGCTGACGCCCGCTGGCAGGTCCGATGCCGAAAGCTGGGCGATAAGCTGCTGGAAATACCTGTTCTTGCGCTTTGCAAGCTTCGCCTTTTCCGCAGCGCTGTAGGGGCGGGGGGCGTTGCGCAAGAGCACCTCCAGACTGTCCATCCTGCTCAAGCCCAGGCAATCCCGGTTGATCTCCCGGTCGAAGTAGATGCCCTCCTCATCGGCAACGCGTTTCCAACTCAAGTAGTGCTGCTCGTCGGTGGATACAAGGACGCCGTCCAGGTCAAAGATGACCGCTTCGATAGGCTCGCTTTGCTTGAATGTTTCCACGGCAGGCCTCTCGGCTTCTGAGCACTTGAAAGCATGATGATACCTTCGGCGCAACCGGCGGGCAATCGTGCCGGAGGCTCGCAGGGTGCGTCGGGTTGGAGAGCGGCACCGGTCAACTGGTTTTCCTTGACAGCGGTGCGCCGCCATACGAACATTATGCGTGCGTCTAGCTGAGCTCCTTAGCGATATTTCAGCCCACGGCCTTATAAGTTTTGGGAGCGTGTCCATGGCCAGCTCGTCGCGCAAGTTCTTCAAGGAAGCGGGGCTGCCTCCAGGAACGCTCGTGCCAGCCGCTGAGCAGAAGCTCGAGCCAGTCCGGATCACGATCACCTCATACGACGAGACCACGGTCCGACAGCGCGACGCGAAAACAGTCCAGGAGTGCTTTCCCTTCAAGGACAGGCCGACCGTGACGTGGATCAACGTGGATGGGATCGCCAGGGTGGATGTCGTCAAGGAGCTCGGAGAGTTCTTCGGCATACACCCGCTGGTCCTGGAGGACATCGTCAACGTCGGGCAGCGCCCGAAAATGGAAGACCTCGGTCCTTACATCTACGTTGTCCTGAACATGCTGTCGTTTGCCCGACCCGAGGAAAGGCTGGAAGTAGAGCAGGTTAGCCTGATCCTGAACGAGAACTTCCTGATTTCGTTCCAGGAGCGGCCCGACGACGTCTTCAACATCGTGCGCGACAGGATCGTCAACGACAAGGGCCGCATCAGAAAGATGGGCGCTGACTACCTGCTCTATTCCCTGATTGACGCCATTGTGGACAACTACTTCGTTGTTCTGGACCACGTTGCGGAGCGCATCGAGCCGTTGGAGGAGATGATCGTGACGGAGCCTGGCCGGGAGGCGCTCAGGCAGATACATGCCCTCAAAAGGCAGATGATCGTCCTCCGCAAGTCCGTCTGGCCGCTGCGCGACGTGATCAATGGCCTTCAGAGACGGGACTCCCCGCTGATCACCGAAGCGACCGGCTTGTATCTGCGCGACGTCTATGATCACACGGTTCAGGTGATCGAGTCGGTCGAGACGTTCCGGGAAATGGCCACCGGCATGCTGGAGATGCATCTGTCCATGGTGAGCAACAAGATGAACGAGATCATGAAGGTGCTCACCATCGTTGCCACGGTCTTCATCCCCCTGACCTTCGTCGCCGGCGTCTACGGGATGAACTTCAAGTTCATGCCGGAGATCCAGTGGCGCTACGGATACCCCGTTACGCTGCTTGTCATGTGGGTCGTCTGCGTGCTGATGCTGGTCTACTTCCGGAAGAAGCAATGGTTGTAAGGGCGGCCCGGCCAGAGGCCTGCGGGGACGCTTGCCCGGGCGCCGACTGGCTTGAGGGAGCAATTCTTTCTCACAAGAGATTCCGGACATGGCGAAGGTTCATCAAGACTACCCGCCTGCCGCCGAAGTGGACGCTTGGTGCGACGCCCTGCTGGCAAGGGCACTGGACCGGCCTGTCGAAACAAGGCTCCTGAGCGACGTGCCGTACGAGTTCAGGCTGGGCGTGCGCCATACCGGCGGCACCTACGTGGCATTTGAATCGTCCGGGCGGGAGGCGTTCTACGGATTCTGGCAGCCTGCCCCTTCAGGGCGCGGTCCTGTTCTCCTCCACTTGCCGGGTTACGGGGCTGAGATGAGCGCGCACCCGGAGCTGGTCTGCCAGGGATACAGTGTGCTGCATATCAACCCGCTGGGCTACGCCACGCCGAGGGGCCCGGACGGCAGCAAGCAGGTCGGCGGCACATGGCCCGTGCTGCCAGATACCGCAGCTTCTCAGGGCCGTAGTGGATACGTGGACTGGCTCTCGGACGCGATCGTGGCGACGCGGTGGGCCAGGCAGCAGCCGGGCGTCGAGGCGGAGCGTTATGCCTTCTTCGGCACAAGCCAGGGGGGCGGCACCGCGCTCTTGCTCGCCAGCCTCTTCAGCCGCAGGGGAGTGAGGTGTGTGGCGGCGGACCTGCCCTTCCTTGTCAACATCCCGCTCCTTTACGGTCGCGCGGCATGGGTGCGCGACTGCGCGCTGAAGCCGCTCGCTGAAATGGAGAAAGGACGGTCGGCGGACCTTCGCGCTGCTTGGAAAGCGCTGGGCTACGTGGACGTGCTCAGTCACGCCCACCGCCTCACGATGCCGGTCTTGCTCACCGCCGCCAGCAAGGACGGCACGTGTCTGCTGGAGGCCATTTGTTCCCTGTTTGAGGTCCTGCCTGGCACCCGCAGCTACACTGAGCTGGTGGGTCAGGAGCACGGTTATACGAAGGAATTCGTCCATCTCGCACAGTGCTGGTTCAGGCTGCACGTTTGAGAGTAGGGCGGCAGGCTGCAGGACGCGGCGGCGTGCTGGAGTTCGTGGGAAGGCACTTGGGGCAGGCTGAGAGGCTGCGGGCGGCTCAGGAGCCACGGCGGGCTATCACTCCGCGAGCCCGGCGCCGTGCGTTGACGAATCCGACCTCCCGCAGCCGTTGCATGACGCGGCCGGCATGGTCTGCACCCAGCCGGCCGCCGGGAGAGCCGACGTAGTGGTACAGCGTGCCACCGTGCAGTAAGACCCGCGCAAGCTCAGCGTAAAGCGCCGTGCCGTACAGCTCGCCCGCGAGCTGCACGGTCGGAGGATCGTGAAAGATCGTTGCGAAGCGCTCCCTCTGGCATCCGCGCAGGTAATCACGCACGTCTGCCTGGACGATCTCGATGCGCCTGTCCTCCAGCGCCGCACGTGACCATGGATTTACGGCGGCACACGCCAGCACATTCGTGTCCACCTCGCAGCTCACGACGCGGTCGAAGCCCGCGCGCGCCAGTAGCTGCGCGCTGTAGCCCAGGCCGAAGCACGTATCGAGGCACTCCCCG
>CAYYNS010000203.1:3725-4106 GCA_964473085.1 uncultured candidatus Brocadiaceae bacterium | reverse complement strand
GCACGCCGCGACCCAGTATCCCAGCAGGATCGCCGGCCTGCGCCTTCGCAGGGCGTCAGACAGCCAGCCGGAAGCCGCCTTCAGCACGCTCGCAGCAGCCTCCGTGATCCCGCCTATAAGCCCGATTCCCGCCGCGGACACCCCAAGCACAGAGCTCAGGAAGATCGCCAGCAGGTGAGGATTGATCATGTCCGAGCTCAGATCGTTCAGGAAACTGACGACCCCCAGCAGCAGAGTGTTGCGCGATATGCCGTCCATGAACCGCCGGCGCCGGCCTGCATGTGGCTCGCGGCTCATGGGACGGGGCTCCTTCCGTGGACCAGATGCGCGCTGCCGAAATAGACTCGCCCGGGCGACAGTGCCTTCAAAAACGCCGCCAGT
>CAYYNS010000203.1:0-3715 GCA_964473085.1 uncultured candidatus Brocadiaceae bacterium | reverse complement strand
CTATAACAGGTGGCGTGGTGGGCTTCTACGGCGGCAATGTGCACCGGACGGCTGCGAGCCATGAGACAGCATGACGAGACAGATAGCGCAGACGCTCCGCAGCGCCTGCGCGCGAAGCTGCGGCGCGTTCGCAAGCTCGTGCGCACCGCGCTCGCCGCGCTCGCCCTGGGACGGCTGCTGGCGCTGCTACTATGCATCTGCGCGTTGAGCCTGCTGCTGGACAGGGCGCTCAGGCTCCCGCCGGCAGCTCGCGCCGTGTTGCTCGTGATCTACGTCGGCATCCTCGCGTGGCGGCTGGGCAGGGAACTGGTAGCGCCGCTCTGGCGCCGGCTGCCTGAGGAGCAGATCGCGATGGAGGCCGAGAGGAGGCACGGCGTGGCGCGGGACCTCCTGTCCAGTGCGCTTGAGCTTGCGCGCGCCCGAGCGGATGGAGACGGGTTCTCGCCGGAACTGCGGGCACAGGTCATCGCAGACGCCGCCGCGGCGGCGGATGTCATCGTCCCGGCGAGGCTCGTGAACTGGTCGGCCAGCAGGCGCTCCTTGCTTGTGGGCGGCGCATGTCTGCTTGCGGGCGGCGCCCTGGCCGCGGCCTGGCCCGACGCATCCCGCCTGTGGCTGAAAAGGAACCTGCTGCTGAGCCCGGAAGAATGGCCAAGGAAGACCCAGCTCCAACTGCTGGACTTCAGTGGCCGGGAGCGCGTCGTGCCTAGGGGCGAGGATGTCCAGATAGCCGTCCGCGCATCCGGCAGGCTGCCGCGCACTGCATGGCTCAGGCTGCGCCTGGAAGGCGGCGGGCGCCCGCGCGCGGTCACGATGAAACGCATCGGGCAGGACGTGTTCCGCACTGATCTGAAGGGCGTCCGAGAAAACTCTACCTTCACTGTGGAAGCCGGCGACGGCCGCCTTGCGCCGCATCGGCTCGTCGTAGCGGAGCGGCCGCGCATCAGTCGGGCCGAGATCAGGCTCGTCCCCCCCGAATATATCGGCGAGGCGCCGAAGGAACTCGCCTGGGACACGCCCTCGCTGGAGGTCCCCGTAGGCAGCGAGCTTCAGTTCAGCCTCACCTGCACAAAGCCCATCCGCTGGGCAGCGCTCAGCCTCGACGGCGCACGGCCCGTTGCCCTGGATGTGCCCTCCGCCCGCACGGCCACAACCGCCCTTACGGTTGCGGCCGACGCGCGCTGCGCCTTTACGATCCGCGACACCTCCGGCCTCGACATGGCAGAGCCGCTGGAGCTGGCGGTGCGCGCCCTGCCGGACAGGGCGCCCGATGTCTTGCTGGCGGCCGATGGGGTAGGGGAGAGGGTGACCCCAAGCGCGCGCCTGCCCCTGCGCGTGCGTGCCAAGGATGACCACGGCGTGGACCGGGCATGGGTGGAAGGCCGCTACGAAGCTGGCGACCAGAAGGCGCAGCTTCCCCCGGTGGAGTTGCCTCTTGCCGAGCCGCCGCTGCGGGCGCCGGGCTGGGAGGCGGCGATGGACCTGATCGGACTGGGCGTCGCGCCCGGCGGCAGGGTGAGCTGCGTCGCCCGCGCACGGGACCGCCGCGTCTCGCCAGGCCCGAACGTCGGGGAGAGCATCCCACTGACATTCCGCGTCGTCACGGTCCAGGAGTTCCTGGCGGGGCTTCTCGTTCGGCAACAGGACGTCCGCCAGGACCTCGAACAGCAGATTGACCGCATGAGGGACATCCTGCGCGCGCTCGTGCCGGCGGGCGGCGGCGACCTCTTACAGGCCGATCGAGCTGCTCTTGCCGACCAGCAGCGCTTGGTCGCCCAGGTGCTGCTCTCGGATGCGGAGTCCTACCGCCAGGTCTTCCAGGAGATGCTGAACAATCGGGTCATGGCCTCCGCCGTCTTCGAGCGGCACGTGGAGGCGATCGTTGAGCCGCTGCGACAGACGGGCGGGCCTGGCGGAGACGTGTTGGGCAGCGCGGAGATGCTTTCCGAAAAGCGGGCCGCACTGGACCCGGCGGAGGCGCGACGGGCGGCCGAAAGCGCAATAGGCGTGATGGAAGCCGTGCGCTCGCGCATGCTATTGCTCGAGACTTACGCCCAGGTAGTGGTTGTGGTGCAAGAGATCGCCCAACGCCAGCAAGGCGTGCTTGAACAAACGCGCGCCCGTTATCAAGACCTGCTTCGCAGCATACTGGGCAATCAGAAATGAGGCTATGGATGGGAACAGAGAGGGCCGGAGCATTGCTGGGCCTGGCGCTTCTTGCGCTGTGGTCGCTGGGGTCCGGCCCGTTGCCCGCACAGGAACTGGCCCGGGATGCGCTCGCCCGCGAGCAAGGCACTGTGAGGGAGCGGTTCCGTGAGGCGGAGAAGAGGCTGCTGGAGATGGCCCAGAGCCTCAAGGAAAGCGATCCGGCCCGCGCGGAACGCCTGACCGAGGTCGTGGCGCTCGCGCGGCAAAAGTTCATCGCAGACGCCATGTCCCGTATTGAGCAACTGCTCAAGCAGAAACGCTACACCGAGGCGATCCAGGTCGAGCAGCAGGTTCTTGAGAACTTGTCCGAGATCGTTGACATCCTCAGCGCACAGCACCTGAGCGAGGACGTGGAAGGGCTGAGGGGCCTCGCCCGGAAGCTGGACGACCTGATCGAGCGCCAGCGCCGCGCAGCAGAAGCCCTCTCGGCCGCGCAGCTGGCCCAGGCCCTCAAGGAACAGGAGGGCATATACCGGGACGCGGCGCAGCTTCAGGGCGAGCTGAGCGCCTTGCAGGACCTCGCGGGCAGCATCAGCGGTCAGATGCGCAGCGCATCCCGCGCGATGGAGGCTGCCATCCGCGAGCTGGCGGCGGGAGAGGCAAGGGCTGCCGCCCCGCACCAGGGCGAGGCCCTTGCGGCCCTTCAGGAGGCCCGCCGCGCCGCCCAGCAGAGGCTTGCCCGCCTGGTGGCGGAGAAGCAGCGGGAAACGCTGCGCCGCCTGCTCGCCATATTCCTGGACGTGCTGGGGCGGCAGAGAGCCATCAGCGAGGACACTGCCAGGCTTGACGCGCGCCTGCCGGGCAAGCAGCCCCCGTCACGCGAACAGCAGCTCGAGGCCCGCGGCCTTGCCGAGCGCGAGCGACAGCTCATGCCGCTTCTGGGGCAGGCGAGCGCCCTCCTTGAGGCCGACGAGTCAGGCCAGGCAGTGGCGGCGTTGCTCCACTCACTCGGAGAGGATCTGGAGGCGGTTGCCGGGCGGCTGGACCGCGTGCAGGCTGGGCGCGCAACACAGGAGCTCCAGCGCATGGTAGAGGAGACGCTCCAGGAAGCCATCGCGGCCCTGCAGGCTGAGCAGCAGTGGCGCGCAAGCAATCCGCAAGAGGCCGAGCGCGAGGCGGCGCGCAGCCCCGAAGGCAAGGGGCCGCTGCTGCCTGCGCTCACGCAGCTCAAACTCATGCGCACGGTGCAGGCGGGGCTGAACCGCCACACGGAACTGCTGGAGGCAGGGCGCACGGCGCAGGGCACTCTGTCAGCGGAGGTGGCCGGCGAGCTGAAGCGACTCGCGCACAGACAGGCCGAGCTGAAGGCGATGGCAGAGAAGCTGCAAGCGTCCCTGACGGGCGCGCAAGAACCTTGACTGTCTGGCAGGGGAGACAGGATCATGCTATTGACATTCAGGTAAATAATGGATCGGCCAAAGTCGCCAAGAACTGTAAGACCACAGATTTGGTGTGTGCCACGGCCAGCTTGCTGGCCGTGCCGCACGGCTGGACAAGCCAGCCGTGG
>CAYYNS010000202.1:0-4112 GCA_964473085.1 uncultured candidatus Brocadiaceae bacterium | reverse complement strand
CTCGGGGTGTTGCGGGGCGGCTCGTGGGTCCATCCCGCGAGTCTGTGCCGTTCGGCAGAGCGATTCACAATGGATCGGACCTGGTGCTTCCCCGACTTCGGGTTTCGCGTAACTCTCTCCGTCGGTCAGCCGCTGTCGGCCCCGACGGAGTAGAGGCCGCCTGCTCGGCACGGCTGGACAAGCCAGCCGTGGCACAAGGCCGTTTCTTCTCCTCCATCTGGAGCGGGATAGTCAGCCAGAGGCCCCGCGTGGCGTTCCGCCAGATCGAGATTCTGGAGGTGGCGGGCAGGGGCGTATTCGTCAATGAGTTGGTCGGGGCCGCTACCAGCGCAGCTTGCCGCGGAAGGCGACGTCCTGCGCGCTCTGGACGATCTCGCCGATCGGGTAGCTCTCGCACCCTTTCTCGGCAAGGTGCTTTTGGATGGCTGGCACGGCGGCCGGGTCGGCGACGATCGTCAGGCCGACCCCGAGGTTGAATGTGCGCAGCATGTCCTCGTCATCTATCTGGCCGCGGTCGCGGATGAGCTTGAAGACAGGCAGAACGCGGATGGCGCCGAGGTCTACCACTGCACCCAGACCGGGTGGGATGACGCGCGGGAGGTTGCCGCCGATGCCGCTTCCGGTGATGTGGGCGATGCCGTGGAGGGTGGGCAGCCCGAACAGGCCGCGCAGGGCCTGGTGGTAGCACATGTGCGGCCGCAGGATTGCCTCCAGGAACGGCTCGCCGTCAACGCGGGCCTCAAGGATGGCAGGCTGGTCGGCGATGAGGGCCCGCACAAGCGAGTAACCGTTCGTATGCAGGCCGTTGGAGGCGACGGCGAGGATGGCGTCGCCTGCCCTGACGAGGGAGCCGTCAATGATCCTGGACCTTTCAGCGATGCCGAGGATGCTTGCCACCAGCACGTATGTGCCGGGTTCGATGACGCCTGGCTGCTCGGAGGTCTCGCCGCCGACAAGGACGCAGTCCTGCTCGCGGCAGGCGCTGGAGAGGGCGTCCACGAGCTGGGCGGCCACGTCCTTGTCGAGCTTGCCGCAGATGACGGCGTCCAGGACGGCGAGCGGGCGGGCGCCCATGACCGCGATGTCGTTCACCAGGTGGTTGATCAGGTCGTAGCAGATCGAGCGCACGCGGCCGTGCTGAAAGGCGAGCTTCTGCTTGGAGCCGGGCTCCTCGATCTTGAGGATCAGGACGGGATTCTCGTAGTCGGGGAACCTGCCGTCGAACATGGAGGCGTAAGCGCCGATCTTGTTGAGCACGCGGCTGTCTGCTGTTGCCAGGCTCCTGGCGAAGGCCTCCTTGGCGGCATCGGCCGCGTCAATGTCAACGCCCGCCTGCTTGTAGGAGTATTTCTTGGCCATCGGTGCGTTCTCCCCGATTGTAGCTGGCGGTTTGCGCGGGCATGGGTCAGAAGAAGCTGATTCTGCTGAGCCTTGCGCGCGACTCTTCGTCGCAGGTCAGTTTTCTGTAGGCCTCGCAGGCGCAGGATATGTCCTGCACGGCGAGGCCGGTGGAGTCGAAGACGGTTACGTCGAGCGGCCCCCTGCGGCCGGGCTTCTTGCCCGTCACGAGCTCGCCGATGTCGCAGGCTATGTCCTGGCGGGTAAGCAGTCCCTGGGAGACTGGCACGTTGATCTCGCCGCTGTGGGAGGCCTGTTCCCAGTTGTCCACGACGATGCGGGCGCGCTTGAGCAAGGCGGGGTCGAGTTCCTGTTTGCCGGGCGCGTCAGCGCCGATGGCATTGATGTGCGTGCCGGGCCGGATCCACTCGTCCCGCACGATGGGCCTTCGGGCCGGGGTTGTCGTCGTGAGGATGTCGCAGGCGCGGGCAACCTCCTCGATGCTCCCTGTGCTGGCGGCCTCGATGCCGTAGCGCTCGCGGCAGCGTTGGCAGAAGCGGCTCGACCTGTCGGCGTCCAGGTCGTAGGCGAGCACCGTGCGGATGGCCGGTCGGGTGATCATGAGGCCGTCCAGTTGAGTGTCGGCCTGCCGCCCCGCGCCGACGAACCCTGCCACGCGAGCATCCTCCCTTGCGATGTGGCTGGCTGCCAGGGCGCCGGCGGCGCCCGTGCGCAGCCGTGTCAGGTAGGTGCCGTCCATGACCGCCAGCGGAAAGCCCGTCTCCGGGTCCACCAGGGTGATGGTTGCCATGACGGCGGGCAGTTCCCTGTTGCCGGGGTGGACGGTGACGTTCTTTACCCCCGCGATGGCGAGGGTCGGCAGGTAGACGGGCATGCTGCGCAGGTCGCCGCGCTCGAAGGTCAGGTAAAGCTTCGGCGGCATCTGGACCTTGCCTTCACCGTAGAGCCGGAACGCACGTTCGGTGCACTGGAGGGCCTCCGGCATCCCGAAGACGTCCTGGATCTGGGCGGCCGTGATCAGGAAGGTCTCGCGTGGTCCCATGTGCGTCTCCCGGCCGGCACGTCTTCCAGAGGGGTCAGCCCGGGGATTATAAGACAAGGGGGCCGCCTGCGCCAGACTTGAAAAGCAAGGCGCCGTGGCGTAGATTTCAAGCGCTGACGTTTGCGGAGTCACATCTGCATGAAGCGCCTGCTCAGCGCATTTCTGCTTGCCGTCCTTGTGGCGGCTGCCGCTGCCGGACTCGCCAGCCTGTGCTGCTGCGGACCTGACAGGACCGCCGTACGGCGGGCGGGCAGTGCGGCCGCCCGGCAGTGGGCCGAGCGGATCGAGCTGCCCGGATGCCCGAACCTCCACAGGGTCACCGACGACCTGTATCGCGGCGCGCAGCCCACGGCTGAGGGCTTTGCGCAGCTCCAGAGGCTTGGCATCAAGACGGTGGTGAACCTACGCGCCTCCGCCTCCGACCTCGACGAGATCGGGGGGCTTACCCTGGGCTACGTCCACATTCGCATGGACGTCTGGCGCGTGCAGGAAGAAGACCTTGTGCGCTTCCTTAAGGTCGTCAGCGATCCCCGTAATGCCCCCTGTTTTGTCCACTGCCAGCACGGCGCGGACCGCACCGGCGTTGCCTGCGCCGTCTTCCGCGTCGCTGTGCAGGGGTGGAGCAAGCAGGAGGCGATCCGGGAGATGACCGAGGGCAGGTTCGGCTTCCACCCTGTGTGGCAGAACCTTGTCAGCTACGTGCGGGACCTCGATGTGGGGTCCGTCAGGCAGCGCGCCGGGCTCGGCGGGCAGCCCGTCCCGCGCTGATCCGGGTGTTGGGCTGGCGCAGGCGCGTCTTGACAAGGCGCCCTGCGCTGCGTACACTTCCGGTTCCGCACGGCGGGTCGCGCGGAAGCCGTTTCAGAGCAGGTTCTCATTCAACAGGCTGTCCCTGGCAGGAGGTGTCGGTCATGGAGAATAGGGCACAGCGTAGCGTTCGGTTGCCGGGCCGGCTTCTTGATGGCGTGAGGGCTTCGGGGCTGCTTGCTGTCGTGCTGGTTGCCTGTCTGTCGGCTGGCTGTGTTTCGTACGGGAGGCTCTCAGTGTTGGAGCCGATGGCGCGCTCCCCGGAGAGGGAGGCGATCATGAACGAGGCCGTGGACGTAGCACTCGGGCAGGTGGACGTGGGTGCCCTTTCCGGCAAGCGCGTGGCGGTGGTGCTTGCCCCGGTCAGCTCGGCTGAGACGGCATGGCCTGCGCACCTGGTGGCGGAGCTCCAGAAGAAGCTGGCGGCAGCAGGGGCCACCTGCGTCGCGGAGCAGCCGGAGGTCCAGGTCGTGGCCGACGTGGACAAGGCTGCCCTCCAGAAGAGGATCCTCTACGTCGCGTTCATCCCGTTCTTCTTCGCCGATCTCTACGAGCGACAGTCCTACTGGGCCGAGTTCTCGTGCCTGCTGGAGTTCAAGGATGCCAGCGGGGCACAGGCCCTCGAGTCTCAGGCGATCGCCGGCATGGCCACGCCGCGCAAGCGCTGCCGGTGGTTTACCAAGAGCCAGCTCTTGTTGTACTAAGAGCCTGTATCAAAACCTCCCGTGGCCGCGACGGGGCGGACTTCGCCGCAGGCCAAGGTCCGGCCTTCCCTCCTTCGCGGCCTGCGAAGCCGGCTTCGGAGGGCGAAGCAGGCGCAGCCGAAGCGGCTGCTTCGGCGGAGTGGGCCGCGAGGGCGAGGCTGCATCAAGAGCCCGATGCGCCGAGCCCGAGCAACGCAGGC
>CAYYNS010000201.1:2901-4113 GCA_964473085.1 uncultured candidatus Brocadiaceae bacterium | reverse complement strand
GGGCGGTCCGGATCGCCCTGGAACAGGGTGCGGATCCCCCTGGTGATCGGCACTTCGTAGATAGCCATGTCGCCAGGAACCAGCATGTTCTTTCGGGACGGGTGGTGGGGGAAGGGCCATCCCCCGGCCCAGCGCGCATGGACCACTGGCTTGTGGGAACCGGCTGCCGACGTGCTCGTCCATTCGAATCCGAGCTGCTCACAGATTGGGAAGGTGTCGTGGTTGGCGCTCGCATAGCAGGCCCTGTAGCCCAGACACGGCTTTCCCAGCACGTCCTCGACATCCGCCTTGGCCATGCGAATGGCCTCGTGCTGCTGGTTGCGCGACATCGAGCCCAGCCACGCCGGTTTCCCGATGCGTGAATAACGCATGCCGTTGAGGTGCAGTGCGACCTCGATGCCGGCATCGGCCATTTCCCGAAAGAGCGCGCGCTGCTTCCTGGCGACATCGGGGTACACAAATAGCGTGGCCCCGCCCCCCATGCCCAGCTCGGCCATCACCTCTATGAAGCCGCGAACGGACGCCTCGGCCACTTCCCACGTCGCGGGGCCGCCAAACGGGCCGTCTGGCGGCAGTTCACAGTCGATCGAGTAGTTGAAAAACAGTTTCATGCCAGTCCTCCGCATTGTGTGCACCCGCACTCCTCAGCGGCATCCCGCGGCATCTCGCCACTGCTGCGGTGGTGGGGCCTGGAGCTGTTCTGGGGGAAGGCAGTAGGGGAACATGCCGAGCGTCGCCGCCGACGCAGTTCTGGCCCAGAGCCATTCGGTTTCGTGATACGAGCCGGCGCCATGCATTGTGGGAGTAAGCTCAGGGTGGGACAGGTAGTCATTGCGCGGCCAGATAGCCCATAAGGCGAACGAGTCGCCCGTGACGAAATGTTGGTCTGCCAGCTCCCGCACGAAAGCGGGCTGTCTGCGGAAGCCAGGTCCCTTTTGAGCCAGCGTTGGCAGTCGCGCGCCCGCCTGGTGGAGTTCGCTCACGCAGAGGGGCACGCCATCCATCACGTACACGATGTCGCAGTCGGCGTCCACCTGGCACCACTTCTGCCACTTCTCCACCCAGACCTCGCTGACGAAGTGGCCCAGGATTCCGTTGATCGCATTGGTCGAGCACACGTTGCGTGCCGGTATCCCGAGCGACAGGGCAGCTGAGACGAACACGATCCCGTAGTGCACGCACATTACTACCGGGGCGCTCATCTCCTGGCCG
>CAYYNS010000201.1:0-2801 GCA_964473085.1 uncultured candidatus Brocadiaceae bacterium | reverse complement strand
CGAACTGAGCGTCCTGGAGCTTATGGGTGCTTATGCTCACCTGTTTTCTCCTGACATCTCCTTTACCCTCCCCACGATCTTGCTCAGGGCGCTGAGGAACCCGTCGAAAATGCCCGACAGCGCCAGGGCGATCGCCTTCTGGCAGCCGGATTCCCAGCGCCCCGGAAGGAGCCTGACGAACTCCGCGACGTAGTGTGCCTCCTCCCTCGTCAGGACCGTCGGGCACAGTTTCGGGATGATTTCGACTGCGTTGTGCGGCCGCTGTCCGGTCGTCACTTCCCAGAAGACCCCGAACGGGATCTCGAAGAAGTTTCTTCGGATCCTCCGCAGTTCGTTTTCGATGAGCCACACCGAATCGAAGTGGGGCGGGGCGTTGCCGTAGAATTGCAGCCTTCCCTTCATTAGGCGCGAAAAGCGCGCTGAGTCGAAGATGCGCATCACTGGGCTGAGCGGGACCGCATCGAGGCGCCTTTTCCACTGTGCAACGGTCTTGTCCACTGGGTCAGGCACGATGGTCAGTCTGGGCGCAAGCTCGCCGGCCAGCATGGCCAGCGCGGCTTCCAGCCTGTCTTCCAGGCGCGTGAGTTCCGGCTCCTCATACAGGGCGGGGATTTCGTAGTGGGCCTCCACGGCGTCTATCATTTCCTTGAATACCGTGTCGGAGAACATCTCGCAGGCCAGCCGAATGGTCTCCGCCTTGCCCCGCACGGGCCGCTTCAGAATGATGCAGAGGGCAGACTGTAGCGGCGGGCAGAAGTAGTGCATGAAGCGGCTGTGCAGCGCATACTTGTTCTCAAATGCGCCAAGGTTCACGGGCGGATCAATGGCGCGGTCGTATCGCCCGTAGAACGAGCAGAACTTCCTGAGGTGGAAATATTCGTCCCATCTGTCCCACGGGCGAGCGGCAAGGTAGCGCTGGGCAGCGTGGAGCCGCTGCGGATCGGTCGTCTCGTAGAAGGTCCACTGCGGATACTCAGGATAGTAGATGGCGGGGTCCGTCAGCTCGTCCCAGGTGAGGTTGATGCCGGGCAGATGCTCGAGGTTGCGCGCCCAGTGAGGGAACCGCTTGCAGATGCTCAGGTGCACCTCGCCCACTGCTGTTGACATGTCGCACCAGTCCTGAACCGACATGCCGTCCTGGACGATGAAGCGCGTGTCGAAGTCACTGAGCCCGGGCAGCAGGTCCTCGAACGACCACTTGCCGGCAATCGCTGCAATGGCGGGCACCCGCCCTCGGCATTGCTCGTAGTAAAGGCGAATGAACTCATGGAAGTCGTTGGGCGGTTTCGGCGCGAACCTCATGGGCGCACCTTCACCTGGCGGCCCTGTGCTGCCGACGCATATGCGGCGTCAAGAAGCTGATTCGTCTTGACGGCTTCCTGGACCGGGCACACCGGCGGGCGACGGTCCAGCACTGCCCTGACGAAATCCTCGACGAGGGGCAGGTGCACGTTATCGGCGTTTGGCATGTCGAGGCTCTTCACTTCGCGGCCTACGGTCTTGGTCACCGGCCCGCAGTCGCATGGTTGCCAGTCCAACCTGGCCCCGGTGCCTGCGATCTGGAAGTCGTGGCGCCAGGTGCCGCTACTCCACCCGAACATGCCGAC
Organism: uncultured candidatus Brocadiaceae bacterium; assembly: GCA_964473085.1. Lineage (GTDB taxonomy): Bacteria > Planctomycetota > Brocadiia > SM23-32 > SM23-32 > CAYYNS01. Next base: position 1,194 of record CAYYNS010000201.1, on the reverse strand, counting down.
GGCGTGCGCCCCGCAGTCCAGCTTCATGACAAGGCTCGCAGTGTCTTCCACGTCCCACTCGTGGGCGAGGCTGTCACAGACGGCGTGCACACTTATGGGCAGCCCAAAGAGGCCGATGATGAGATCGAGCATGTGAGATGCGATATCCAGCAGGGGTCCTCCGCCGGATTTCCTTTTGATGACGCGCCAGTATTTGGGGTCGTGCGGGCTGGGATCGAACCACGAGAACCACGTGGCGCATACGTAGACGACCTTTCCGAACTCGCCTGCGGCGAGCATCTCGACCGCGTGCCGGTAGCGCGGGAAACACCGGCGATAGTAAGCGCAGCCCGCAGTCAGCCCTGTCTTTTCGGCAGCGTGCAGGACAGGCAGGCAGTCAGCTTCGCTCAGGCCCAGCGGCTTCTCGATAAGCACGTGGCGGCCCGATTCCAGCGCCTGCACGGCGTGCGCTGAGTGAAGCCACACCGGAGTGGCGAGGTAGACGGCGCCCGCGTCCGACCTATCGAGCGCAGTGTTGAAGTCGTCGAAGACCTGTGGCACGCCGTAGGCGTCGGCGAGTGCCAGGGCGCGGTCCTTGCGCGTACTATAGACGATCCCCGCGATCTCGGAGCCCTCCGCGCTTGCCAGGGCCGGCGCCACGCGCTTCTGCGCAATGTCGCCCGGGCCCACCAGGAGCCACCTGAGCTTGCTTGCCACGACTTGCTTCTCCTACCGCAGGTCCAGGATCGCCTGCTTTACGGCCCAGGCGACGTACTGCAGGTCCTCGTCTGTGGTCCGCGGAAACACAGGCATGCTTATGACCTGCTCGCAGGCCTTCGCAGCAATCGGGCACCCATCGCCGGTGTAGCCCAGCTTCTGAAATGCTTCCCAGGTCCACACCGCGGGGTAGTGCTTGGCTGTGCCTACCTTGTATTTGTCCTTGAGGTGTGCCGCGAACCGAGCGGTCGAGCACCTGACCCTGTCGGTGTTTAGGCGCAGGATGTAAAGGTGGCTGGCGTGGCCGGGTGCGTGGGCGGGAGGCAAGAGCACCTCTTCGGTCCCGGCGAGCAGCTCGCTGAGCCTGCACATCCTGGTGCGCCGCGCCTCAATCACGCGGTCCACCTTGGAGAGCTGTGTCAGCCCGACGGCGTACTGCGCCTTTGTCATGCGGTAGTTGAACCCGATGCGCACGACACGCACAGTCGGGCCACCGTA